>JBLHSZ010000007.1:0-17490 GCA_047627095.1 Rickettsiales bacterium | reverse complement strand
CGATGAGAAATCCAAAGACTCCACCAGCAATAGATCCCCAACCAATTCCACGCGCAGTTTCTTTGGCAGCTCTTCTTTTTTTGGAATCTTTTAAATATGCCGATGCCTCTTCCATACAAAGATCAGCGTCACTTTGCGCGACCTCATCTCCGACGGATCTGTATTTGTTATTGGGATTGAAAATCGGGCGGTAAGAACAAGAAGAAAGACTGATTACCAACAATGTGATCACAAAAATTCTAAAGAAATTGTTCATATTGGCAATCAAGTAAAGTGAAATGAAATGAAAGCCTAAGCTTCTTCTTTTTTCTGAGCGACTCTTTTTTGATAAAGATCAGCAAAGTCAATTGGCTCAAGCATCAATGGAGGAAATCCACCATCAACTGTTGCAGAAGAAATAATTCTTCTGACATAAGGGAAAAGAATATTTGGACAATAGATCAACAAAATTTGTTCGATTTCTTGATCGTTAGTAAGTTTTTCGTCAAGAGTAAAAACCCCAGAATAGCTCAATTCACAGATGAAAACGACTTTTTCGCCTCCTGTTGCTTTGGCGGTCATTTTCAAGGTCACTTCAAAAGAATTCACTGACAATTTTTTTGCGTCAATGTCGACTGAAAGAGAGATATCTGGTTTTAACGCAGCAGACAAAAAAACTTCTGGTGCATTAGGAACTTCGAAAGATAGGTCTTTGATGTATTGGGCGTTGATTTTGATATTGCTCATGTGAATTTAAATGATTGATTGAATTGATTGGAGAATCTAATTTACCGACTTTAAAAGATCAAGATCTATCAGGTTAATATGAAATTTAGCGATTCAGGAATCATCATCGGAGTTAGAAAATACAGCGAAAGTTCTTTGATCGTCAAAGTTCTGTCAGAAAATCATGGGCTTTATTCTGGATTTGTGCGTGGCGGAACTTCTTCGCCGAAAAATCGAGCGATTTATCAAAATTTCAATCTGGTCGATTTTGAGTGGAGTGCAAAAGTTGAAGATAATTTGGGATTTTTCAAAATTGAGCTGAAAAAGTCATTTCTAGCACAAATAATTTCAAGTCCAATAAAACTGACCGCTCTTGGAATTTTGTCGCTGATCATTGAAGAAAATATTCAAGAAAGAGAGCCTAGTGAAGAAATATTTCCTAGTCTTTTTGATTTGCTCAAAAGTTTGAATTTGGAAGATGAAGCTTTTCTGCAAAAATACATCAAGTTTGAAATTGAATTGTTGAAAATTTTGGGATATGGAATTGATCTATCCTCATGCGCCGCAACTGGAGTGACGACGAATTTGCATTTCGTTTCACCAAAATCAGCAAGAGCTGTTTGTTTGGAATCTGGAGAAGAATATCGTAATAAATTATTGATATTGCCGCAATTTTTATTAATTGAGGAAAATATCGAAAATAGTCAGGAAGATTTGAGAAATGGGCTGAAATTAACTGGTTTTTTTATTGATAAATTTCTGACCAAAGTCCCACGAAATGGAACTTTGGTCGAAAATTTTAGTTCTCGCAATCAATTACTTAGAATGCTTGAAAAAAAACTAGAAGTTGAATTGAGCCCTAACTAAGAAAGCGTCGAATTCTTTGTTAGCGTTGTTTCTGTCGTCAGTAGTTGAAGTGACATAGTTGGCCATCAAACGAGTATTATTGTTCAAATACCAATTCACACCCAAAGTCATTTCTTTGATTTTTCCGTCAATCAAAGCAACTCCATTGTCGTCATCATTGCTGTCATTTTGAGAAATTCTAGCGGCCAATTCCCATGCACCAATTCCGCCTTTATCGACAGGATTTTTGACTTTCACACTTTTGAAAGTTCCAGATTGAGCATGATATGTTCTGCTTTCTCCAGTCAAGACATATGAAATTTGAGCATAGTAGCTTTCATAAATTGACGATGTGCCATTTCTAGTGCCAATAGCATCTTTGTCATAAGTGGTATCATTGATGATGTATTCACCTTGCAAAGATAATGACTTGACCCCAAATGCCAATTCTGCTCCATAAAGATTTTCTTTATCGATTGACTCTGGAACTACTGGTCCAACAGAGGCATTTCTATCCTTTGAAGAAGAAGACGCAGCAAGACCCAAATGGATCAAATTTCCATTAGAATTGATCGGAGCAACAGTCGCTCTGATTGAAGCTGAATATTTGCTGTCATCGGATCGACTTTCATTTCCAACTGATTCACCGAAAATTCCAGCGGCAATTTGCCAGTTTTTGCCATATGTGTTGGCGCCAATTCCAACAGCTCTTGCAGGAGTGGCATCGATTGCCACCGATCTATCTAGGAAAGTTATGCTGTTGGAACTAACCAATTCTTCTAAAGAGAATAATTGTTTGAATTGCCCAACTTTGAATTGAGTATTTTCAATACCATCATAAGAGATGTAGGCATCTTTTATTTTTGAACCATTTTTTGCAAAATCATTTTCGAATTTGTAACTAATAGTGTCAGACAATTTTCCTTTGATTCCAAGTCTAGCTCGAGAAATATCGATTCCATCTTGCTTGGTATCTCCTTGAACATCATTTTCATCATAAAATCTTGAATCGATATGTAGGCGACCAGTTATTTTTGCGGTTTTGAAAGCTTTCAATAAAGATTTTGGCATTTGTGCCGAGCTTTTCTCATATTTAGATTCTAGTGCTTTTAATCTATCTTCAAAATCAGCATCTTTCGCAAAAGCTGCATTCGATGTGCCCATGATTGAGGCAACAATTGTCGTCGTAGCTATTAGTTTTTTCATAAAAAATAAATTTAAGTTAATTAAAAATAAACCGACGAGCTCTTAAAAACAAAAAGCTCGAAGACAAAATACAGGAATCCCAAAAAATGGGGGGTCTTCGAAGAAATAATTCTCCCGTGCAGCGTTCTTAAGACACAACAATAGAGTCTTTAGCCACATCTTTTATCTTTAAAAAAACAAAAAACAAAAAATACTTCAAAAAAAGTTGAAATTAAAATAATTACTTCTATGTTTCCGTCAACATAAAACTTCAATTTCTTTTGAACTAATAGTTGGACAGCAAAATAGCAGTAAATTTACTAAGTCTTTTGGGCAGCGATATTCGTTTATCAATTTTTAAAATGCTCATAAAAGCAGGAAAATGCGGATTAAAACCGACATATATTTCTGAAACATTAGACATAAAACCAAATAAGCTTTCTTTTCATTTGAGTGGATTGAAAAAATCACAATTGATTGATTATACAAAAAAAGGTCGTGAATTGACCTATTTTGCCAATTATCAAACCATCAACCAACTCGTAGAATTCTTATTTGAGAATTGCTGTGATGGCGACAAGGAAGATTGTCTAGATGCGGACTTATGCAAATAAGACTTGATGTTTTTGGAATAATCCACTAAAAGATCCGCAAAATTCAAGATCATTTAATCTTGCATTTTGATTTACCAACTTTTTTTAAAGAACGCTGCACTAGTAGCGCCTCACGCTTATGGGGATCTTCATGATCAGAAAAATTTTTACAAATTTTAATTAATTTTTTATTAACTTTTTAATTAGCAGTAATTATGTCAAAAATCATTAAAGCCTCCATATTTTTCTCCCTCTTATTTACGCAGAGCACTTTTGCCCGCGACTATATTCGCATGGCCGGATCTTCAACAGTCTATCCTTTTGCAAGAACAATCGCTGAAGAATTCGGCAACGCAACTAAATTCAAAACCCCTATTGTTGAATCAACTGGAACTGGTGGCGGAATCAAATTATTCTGTTCTGGCGTTGGTGAAAACTTTGCTGATTTTGCAAATGCTTCAAGAGCAATCAAGAAAACCGAATTGAAAGTTTGTAATAAAAATGGCATTAAAAATGTTGTTGAGATCAAAATTGGATATGATGGAATCGTTATTGCCAATTCCAAAAAAGCAATATCTTTCGACCTAACCAAAGAACAGCTTTTCTTGGCTTTGGCGAATGAAATTCCTCAAAATGGAAAATTGATCGAAAACCCTAATCAAAAATGGAGTGATATCGATAAATCATTTCCCAATACCACAATCACCGTTTATGGACCTCCTCCAACCTCAGGAACCAGAGATGCTTTTGTTGAATTGGTACTTGAAAAATCTTGCGTGAAAAAAGCAGAATTTATCGCGGCTTATCCAAACAAAAATAATCGTAAGAAAAAATGTCACATTGTCAGAAGCGATGGTAAATTCATCGAGGCTGGAGAAAATGACAATTTGATCGTGCAAAAATTGAGAAATGATAAAAATGCATTAGGAATTTTTGGATTTAGCTTCTTAGAGCAAAATTCAGGAACAGTTAAAGGCGCAAGAATAGAAGGGATTTATCCAACTTTCGACAATATCGCATCTGGTGACTACAAAATTAGTCGCCCTTTGTTCATCTATTTCAAAAAAGAACAATTGCCATTCATCGAAGGTGCTAAAGAATTCATCAGCCAAATCATCCATGAAGATACAATTGGTGAAGATGGATATCTGGTTGATAAAGGGCTTATTCCAGCTCACGCAGATGAAATTGAAAAGATGAGGAAAGAGATTTTAGGCGGTTTGTAATTAATATACTTACTACCTAAATTTGTGGCGAAATAGCAATATTTCGTAGCATAGTTAAATGATAATTCAATTAACTAAAATAACATTATTACTATGTTTTTTATACCTTTAGCGGTTGTACTAGTGTTAGCTTTAGTAGTTTAGCGCAATGTCGCATTCTTTAGCGGCATTGGTTAGTAAATCGACGTTCAAAAGGATGCGACAATAAGTTTTATTATTTAATTAATAAGCTTTAGTTCGACAATCAAAGATTCGTCTTTGATTGTCATGGTGGCGACAAGAAATTGTTGTCACCAATCCAAAATCAAAATCCCCCTCCTATAAATTTCATGTCCAACCACTAAAATTATCATCAACATCACTTTTCAAAGAATTAGACCAAATACCATCTATAATTCCAGATGAACAAAGTATTTTTGGGCATAAATTATTGAAAAATGAGGCCTAGCGTCTGTGACACATGGCTTAATTTTTTGAGGATTTATAACGAAAAAGGCGAAGGTCAGATATATAAATGTAGGTGGGATTTTGGTATTAGAACCATTATAATTTGCTGTCCTGCATATCTTTTGGCTTTAGAAGATGTATTCCAGTCAGATTAATAGATTTTAAATTCCTAAAATGATTTTCTATTTTTATTTTAACTTGTGGCATAAAAACATCTCTCATCATTTTGGCAACAAAATCATATGACACTTGCGACCCTTGTAAATCATGCCCGTCTTTACAATTAGAAATCTTTAACAATTCGCCAACTTCACTATAATGAAAACCTTGCATATCAAGTGGATCCGGCACTTTATATCGATTTGGCGCATATTTAAAAACTTTTTTTGCGCTACTAGGAAATTTCTTATTAACAGCTTCAAGAACATTCGTTCCTAAGCAAAAAACCATATCCGCCTCATCTAATAGCTCTTGTGAAATTCGCACCGTTTTGGTGTCTTTGACGTTTTCGAAACGCAGATTTTTTAATGAAACATTAACTTTGAAACTAAAATCACTTTTAGTGACATTACTTCCTGCCGATTTGCAAATATAATCATCTCCCAACATCTCTTGCGCTATTATCAAAGCCATAGGAGAGCGACAGGTATTTCCTGTGCAGACAAACAACATAACTGGCTTTTTTTTAGGCATAATATTTTAATTAAACTAGTTTCTGTTGAGTTTTGATATTTATACTAAGAAATTTAAAGATCAGTCTAACCCCCTCATCAAATCAATAACATTCTGCAAAATAACACTAGCAGCAATCTGATCAACAACGAAGGCCAAGCGCCTGCCTTTGGTTTTTGCTTCTACCATAATTTCATCCGCCTCAAAAGAGGTTAATCTTTCATCAAAGAGAGTGATTTTGGCATCTGGCAAAAACTCATCCATATTCGTCGCAAATCTTCGAGAAAGACCGCTCATTCGGTTTTCAGATTCGTCCATATTGATTGGAAGCCCCAAGACAATTGCGACAATTTTGTTTTCCTCAATGATTTTTTGCAAAGCCAAAAAATCTGTTTTTCCACCTTTTCTAGCAATGGTCAATTTTGGATTTGCGATCAACCAATCACCATCACAAATTGCCACACCAAGGGTTTTTGTTCCCAAATCAAGACCCATAATCCGACCTTTGCGCGGCAGATCTTGCTTTAATTTTTCTAAGTCGGTATAAATCATCGCCTTTAATTCCTAATGTTTTTGTAATTTAAAAAATGTCTCTAACTGAAAAAGAAGTAACCAAAATAGCCCGTCTTTCTAAAATTGAAATTTTGGATGAAAAGAAGCCTGAAATTGCCAAAAAACTAAGCAAAATTCTAGATTGGGTAGAAAGCCTAAATGAAGTTGACACCAAAAATGTTGAGCCACTTTTGAATGTTCATCAGATCGCCATGCCTATGGCAAAAGACGAAGTCAGTGACGGAGCAATTGCAGATGAAGTTCTAAAAAATGCACCTGATGCAAAATACGGCTATTTCACTGTCCCAAAAGTTATTGAATAGATTTTATTAACCAAAAAATAAATTTACTCCTACTCAGTCCTTCAAGTCTTACAACCAATTAGAAACTTTTTCATCCCTACAAAGGTCAGCTAATTCGATGACATAATTTTCTAATTATCATCATTATTATCCACTTTGCCATCCTCGCGCAGACGGTCAAAAGAATTGCGTTTTCCCGTCTGCGCGAGGATGGCAAAATAGGTAATAAGATGGCAATTAGTTTACCAGCTCACTTTTCAAAGAAATCCAAAAATATTAATTACAGCGCCATCGGCAAAAATTCCAAACCATCTTTCTCATCAAATCCAAACATAATATTCATGTTTTGAATTGCTTGTCCTGAAGCTCCTTTCACCAAATTGTCAATCACACAAACGATGATTGCCTGATTTGGAAGACGAGACTCGAAAACACCAATATGACAAAAATTACTTCCCGCAACATCTTTGGTTGAAGGATAAGTTTTGCTGATATTGACAAAATATTCATCTTGATATTTGGTCGAAAGACAATTGAACAAATCATCTGCCGTGAGATTGTTTTTCAAATTCACATAAATTGTAGAAATTATTCCACGATTCATTGGCACCAAATGTGGCGTGAAACTAACTTGCAATTCTTCACCTGCAACTTTAGAGATTTCTTGCTCAATTTCGCCCGTGTGACGGTGAGTGGCGATTCCATAAACTTTCATGGATTCATTGGTTTCACAAAACAAATTCCCCAATCGCAAAGAGCGCCCTGCTCCTGAAGCGGCAGATTTAGAATCAATAATAATTCCACCATTTTCAATCAAGCCATTTTTTATTAAAGGCAAAAGCGGCAACAAAGTCGAAGTTGGATAACACCCAGGATTGGCAATCAATTTGGATTTTCTGATTTTATCACGACAAATTTCTGACAAACCATAAACCGCCTCTTTTTGAAGATCTGAAGCGACATGTTTATGATCATACCATTTTTGATAATCATCAGGATTTTTCAGACGAAAATCAGCCGATAAATCGATGATTTTCAAATGGGAATATTTCTCCAACAAATCTTTGATTGTGCTTTGTGAAGTGGTGTGGGGTAAACAACAAAAGGCCACATCAATTTTAGCAAAATCAACTTCATCAATTTTTTTCAAAATTGGCAAATCAAATGGCAAAAGATGCGGATAGATTTCAGAAATTTCTTTTCCAGCATTTGAATCAGCGATCAATGCTTTTATGTGGATTTTTGAATGGCTCATGATGAGACGAAGAAGCTCAACTCCGGTATATCCAGAAGCGCCAAGAATGGCGATATTTAGTTTTTGTGTAGTCATGTTCAATAATTTTAAATAGGAAGAATCGTTATTCTGCTTTAATAGATTTTTTTTGCCAATAAAAATTAATGGCAAAGGCAATTATTCCGCAAGTGCCAATGGCGATGATCATCGGCAAAATTGTTCCATTATGAAAATGACTGACTAAAAAAGCAGCAATAGCGCAAATGGTGAATTGAATAGTTCCAAATAACGCCGATGCCGATCCTGAATGAGCTCTTTGATTGGCTAATGACAAGGCAGATGTGTTTGGAGTGATGATTCCAATCAATGAAACATAAAGCAAGAATGCCGCTGAAACTGCCCATAAATTGGGGAAATAAAAGCCGCAAATCATCAATAAAATTGCTGCTACAAATGAAATTTTAAAGGCGATATTTAGCACTTTTGTCAACTCAAAGAATTTTAAAAGACGACCATTAATTTGCGCTGCAGCAACATATCCCACAGCATTGATGCCAAAAATCCAGCCATAATTTTCAGGGCTAATGCCAAATATCTCAATAATCATAAAAGGTGATCCCACGATGTAGATAAACATTCCACTAGCGGAGAAACCTCCTGACAAAGAATAAAACAAGAAATTCTTGTCACGCAAAATTCCATGATACTTCTTAAATGCACCACTAATTTTCTGATTTTTGTCTCCAGCTTGTGATTCTGGCAAATACAAGATGGAAACCACAACCAACACAATTGCAAAAGATCCTAAAAACCAAAAAATCGCCTGCCAGCCAAAGTTAATCAGCACATATCCACCCAGTAATGGAGCGATTATCGGCGCAATTCCCATCACCAACAATAAATAGGAGAAAACCCGAGCTGATTCTTGGGGAGAAAATAAATCACGGACAATGGCGCGCATCACCACAAAACAAGAACAGGCGCCCGCCGCTTGGAAAAATCTCAACCAAATCATTTGATCAATTTCTTTTGTCAGGGCACATAAGAATGATGTGACAACAAAAAGTACTAAACCGAAAATTAGAGGTGGTTTTTTACCGAATCTGTCAATGATCGGTCCATAGAAAATCTGACCGACTGCGATGCCAATAAAATATGAAGAAAGAGTGAGTTGAATTTTGTCATTTGATACCGCAAAGAATTTTGCCATTTCAGAAAAAGCCGGCAAATACATATCGATTGCTAAAGGTCCAATGGCGATGATGCTTCCCAAAATAATAATGAAAAAAATAAAAGATTTTTTAGGCATTGTTTATTTGTTTAAGGTTTCCCAAACTAGAGTTTTATTATTTATCTGAACATTATTTTTGTGCTTATTGAGTTTATTTGGTAATTCACAATAGCGTCTTAAATAAGATTAATTTTTATGATGGAGAAGATAAAGAGTTTGGAAAATAGGGCAATTAATTTTCCATCGGTTTATAATTTCTGCATCGTATCAATAATATAATCTTTCCTTGAGAGGAAATTTTGGTTGCCATTAAAAAACCCGTAGATCTTTATTATTTACGGGTTTTTTAAAATAAAATTAATAAAACCTAAATATCAGCGTAGCAAATTTTCTCTGCTTTAGCCCCTGGATGAGTCACCGCACCGAATCTTGCTGTCCCAACAGTTTTAGCATATTTATACAAAGTTCCTGAAGTATAGTTTGTTTCTCTGGCTTGCCAGTTTTTACGACGTTTCTCAATTTCAGCATCAGACAAATCAACATCAATCGTTCCATTAATTGCATCCAAAGTGATTTTGTCGCCATTTTCTAAAAGACCGATCATACCACCTTCTGCCGCTTCAGGACTGACATGTCCAACACAAAAACCTCTAGTTCCACCAGAAAATCTACCATCAGTAATCAACGCAACTTTATCGCCCATTCCTTGACCATAAATTGCCGCGGTTGTGGCAAGCATTTCGCGCATTCCTGGCCCACCTTTTGGTCCTTCATAGCGAATAATTATAATGTCTCCAGCTTTGTATTGTTTGTTCTCAACGGCCGCGAAACAATCTTCTTCATTGTCAAAACATAAGGCTGAGCCGATGAATTTCTGTTTGTCAGCGCTCATTCCAGCAACTTTCACAATAGCTCCATCTTCGGCGAGATTTCCTTTCAGAACCACAACTCCACCAGTTGGTGAAAGTGGTTTGTCAGGTTTGTAGACCACATCTTGATCTTCGTTAAATTTCACATCTTTCAAATTTTCTGCCATGGTTTTCCCAGTCACAGTCAAACAATCACCATGAATGAATCCAGCATCAAAAAGAACTTTCAAAATCATCTGAACTCCACCAGCCTCATAAAGATCTTTCGCCACATATTTCCCCCCTGGTTTCATGTCAGTGATGTAGGGAGTTTTTTTGAAAATTTCACCAACAGCAAAAATGTCAAAATCAATTCCGCATTCACTGGCCATTGCCGGAAGGTGAAGCGCCGCGTTAGTTGATCCACCAGTTGCCGCAACAATTGTTGCGGCATTTTCTAGTGACTTTAAAGTGACAATATCTCTAGGACGAATGTTTTTCTTAATCAATTCCACAACTGCTTTTCCTGAATGATAAGCATATTCGTCTCGAGATTCATACGGCGCAGGAGCTCCAGAAGATCCTGGAATTGCAAGGCCAATTGCTTCAGAAACACAGGCCATAGTGTTGGCAGTAAATTGTCCACCGCAAGCCCCTGCCGTTGGACAAGCAACTTTTGCCAGCGCACGCAAATCTTCAATTGTCATATTTCCAGCATCATGCTGGCCAACTCCTTCAAAAACATCAACAATAGTCACATCTTTTCCTTTGAACCTACCCGGCATGATTGACCCTCCATACATGAAAACTGAAGGAACATTCAAACGACACATTGCCATCATCATTCCCGGCAAAGATTTATCACATCCAGCCAGACCAACAAGCGCATCATAGCAATGACCACGAACAGTAACCTCAATAGAATCAGCAATCACTTCACGAGAAACCAAAGATGATTTCATTCCCTGATGACCATTGGCAATTCCGTCAGTAACTGTAATTGTAGTAAATTCACGAGGAGTTGCCCCGGCATCTTTAACCCCTTTTTTTGCAGGCTGTGCTTGTCTTTGCAAGGCAATGTTACAAGGCGCAGCTTCATTCCAAGCACTAACTACACCAACAAATGGTTTTTGCAAATCTTCCTCGGTGAGCCCATCTGGATAAAGATCGGTCTTAATATTATAGAGCATGGTTTGTCTACCCTCACAACCGTGAGAATTAGTAACATAGCGAGATGGGAGTTTTGATTTGTCGAAAGTCATATTCTTGTGTTGAAAATTAGTAAAATCGCATATAAATTACCCGCCTTACAACTGTAAATCAATTCAATTTCTACTAAAATGCGCTATTTAGCCCTGACCAAACAAGATCATGAAGAAATGTTCAAAGCAATTGGCATCAAGTCAGTTGATGAACTTTATGCTGCTGTTCCTGAAGAATATCTATTGAAAAAACCTTTGAAAGATTTGCCAGATCATCAAGGAGAAATCGAGGTTGAAAGCTTGCTTCGCACTTTGGCGAAAAAGAATCGCGCCGCTAATTCTGGTCCATTCTTTTTAGGAGCTGGTTGCTACAACCACCACATTCCTGCTGCTGTTGATCACATCATTCAAAGATCAGAATTCCTAACTTCCTACACCCCATATCAGCCAGAAATTGCTCAAGGAACTTTGGCAACAATCTTCCAATTCCAAAGCAATATCGCGCTTTTAACGGGAATGGAAGTCGCTAACGCTTCAATGTATGATGGTGCAACCGCACTTGCTGAAGCAGTTTTGATGAGCCTTAGAATCAAGAAAAAACGCAAAAATATCGTCATTGCTAACGCTCTGAATGATGATTATGCCGAAGTTCTAAAAACTTACACTCATCTAGCAGAAGCTGAGCTTTCTGACAAAATCGATGAAGAAGCAGCTTGCGTAATTATTAGCTATCCTGATTTTAACGGCAATATCACATCTTTGGATGAAATTAGAAAACAATGTGACGAGGTTGGCGCTTTGTTGATTGTGGTTGTTACTGAAATTTTAGCTTTAGGGCTGATTGACGCTCCATCTTGCGCCGATATTGTGGTTGGTGAAGCTTCATCAGTTGGAGTTGGTATGAATTTTGGCGGTCCTCATCTTGGATTCTTTGCTGGAAAAAAAGTCAATGTTCGCCAAATGCCAGGAAGAATTTGTGGAATGACCAATGACGAAGATGGCAAACCAGGATATGTTTTGACCCTAAATGCTCGTGAACAACATATTCGTCGTGAAAAAGCGACTTCAAATATTTGCTCAAACCAAGGTTTGTGTGCAACCGCATTCACTATTCACTCCATGCTTTTGGGTGAAATTGGTTTCAAACACTTAGCTTTGATCAATCACAAAAAAGCTTGTGATTTGGCAGAGAAATTGGCAAAAGTTCAAGGCGTTAAAGTTCTAAATGACAGCTTCTTTAATGAATTCACATTAGAATTAAACCAAGATTCTTTTGCAGTTAATAAAAAACTATTAGCAAAAAATATTGTTGGTGGCTTAGCTTTAAAAGATAATAAATTATTGGTTGCTGCAACCGAGCTTACTTCTGACAAGGATATGGAAATTTTCGCTAAAGAATTAGCTGAAATTTTGAACTAGATTGATCAGTAAGATATTTAAAAAAAGGCCGCTACATTAAATTTGATGTAGCGGCCTTTTTTTGGCTTCATTTCAATATTTTTGTCATAATGTTGCATAATTCTCATCCCAACTATCATTAAATCCATAGGGTGCAAACATTTCAATTTGCGCCGATAAAATTATTGTTCGGCAATTAAGATCATAATCATCAAAAACTTCTTCATCTCTTTTGGTTAAAAAATATTTATGCGGGATAAATGCTATTCGTAGAGTGCACAATGTTGAAATGCAACTTATGCCTAAAATTGATACAAAATAAATTTGTAAAAAAGTACGCGAGCTAAGATTGGCGAGTGGATATTCTCAAGAGAGCCTTGCTTTTGAATGCGGTTTGCACAGAACTTATATTGGGTGTATTGAAAGAGGAGAGAAGAATATCACTATTGTTAATATTGGCAGAATCGCCAAAGCCCTAAAGATCGGCATATCTCAATTATTTTGTGACTAGATTATGAATAAATTCCTTCGTGCAGGAAAACCCAATTTATTGAAAAATTCCTCAGAATAAATTATTAGCTAATCCAAAATCTTAAAAATCCTTTTCCACCTCACATCAGAATACCAATTCCAGAATTGCCAGAAAGGAGATTTGTCAGAGAAGAAAACAATCTGAGCTTTTCCAACCAAATTCTCCATCGGAACATATCCTACTGCATTCAAGAAGCGGCTATCTTGAGAATTGTCACGATTATCACCCATCATGAAATAATGACCTTCAGGAACCTCATAAATACCTGTGTTGTCTTGTGGAGAATCAGGATATTGATCCAATACCACAATCTTTTTCCCTGACGGCAAAGTTTCTTCAAATCTTCTAATAGAAATTCCATCTTCAACAAAATCATCAACATATTCTTTGTCCATCGGCTCTTCATTAAGAAAAACTTGCCCGTCAATTAATTGAATTTTATCTCCCGGAAGCCCAATCAATCTTTTTATATAATTAATTTTTGGATTAGAAGGAAGGCGAAAGACAATCACATCACCTCTTTTGGGTGTTGATTCAAAGATTCTTCCAGAAAATAAATTAGGTGCAAATGGAAAAGAATACTTACTGTATCCATAGCTAAACTTGGAAACAAATATGTAGTCACCAATCAATAAATTCGATTTCATTGAGCTTGAAGGAATGTGAAACGGTTCAAAGAAAAAGGATCTCACAAAAGTAGCCAACAAAATTGCTATTACTAAAGTCTTGAAAAAAGATCCCAAACTTTCTGGATTTTTTTGAGTGTTTGACATGATTATTTTATTATTAAGTTTTTCCCGGTCATTTGTGATGGTTGGTCGATATTCATTAGATTCAAAATTGTCGGAGCAATATCGCAAAGCCTACCATCCTCTAATTTCAAATCTTTAGCATAACTCGAAACCAAAATAAATGGCACCGGATTGGTGGTATGAGAAGTGTGCGGGTTGCCAAAATCATCAACCATATCTTCAATATTGCCATGATCAGCGCAAATCAACATTTTTCCATTTTGCCCCAAGATCAAATCACGCAAATTTCCCACTTGTTGATCAATAATTTGGCAAGCAATAACCGCCGCATCAAAAGCTCCACTATGTCCAACCATATCAGGATTGGCATAATTGACGACGATAAAATCATATTGACCCGATTTTATTGCATTTTGTAGTTCTTCACCAACTTTTGCCGCTGACATTTCTGGCATCAAATCATAGGTTTTTACTGAAGGCGATTGAATCATAATTCTTTTTTCACCAACAAATTCGGACTCTTTTCCACCACTAAAAAAGAAAGTCACATGAGCATATTTTTCGGTTTCAGCTATTCTTGCTTGCGTCATATTTTGTTGCTCAAGAACCTCACCAAGAGAGTTTTTAATTTCAATCGATGGAAATAAAACCGCAAAATATTGACTCAATTTGTCCGAATAAGAAGTCATTGAAACTTGGCTGGAAAATTTTATTTTCTTGGCTAAAAATTTATTGAAATTTTCATCAAGCAAACTTGTTGAAATTTGACGAATACGATCAGCTCGGAAACTGGCAACTAAAAGTGAATCCCCATCTTTCATTCCCGCATAATTTTCATTAGCAACAGGAATCAAAAATTCATCATTCACATCATCTTGATAAGAATGCTCAACAGCAGTGATTGGATCAATAAATTTTGGTGAGTCAGCTTCGACAATTGCCTTAAAAGCAGGCTCAATTCGATCCCATTTAGAATCCCGATCCATTGCATAATGACGACCTGATAGGGTGGATATTTCAATTTGTGGAAAATCACTTATTTGCTCTTTTAAGCTTTGAAGATGAGTAATAGCACTTTTCTGGGCAACGTCTCTACCATCCAAAAAACAATGAAGCTTCACATTCACCCCATTTGTAGCTAAAGTTTTTGCCAAAAAAATCACATGATCGATATGGCCATGAACTCCTCCGTCAGAAATCATTCCCATCAAATGACAGGTTTTTGACGATTTAATCAAATCTTGTAAATATTGATTTTGAGCAAGTGAACCATCTTTAATAGCATTATTTATGCGTGGCAAATCTTGAAAAATAATTCTGCCAGATCCAATGCAAACATGACCAACTTCTGAATTTCCCATCTGCCCATCAGGCAATCCCACATCCGCGCCCGAAGTTCCAAGTTTTGAATGAGGAAATTCTTGCAAAATTTGATCAAAATTTGGAGTTTTAGCTCTTGCAATTGCGTTATCAGCAGCATTTTCATCACCAATTCCCCAGCCGACTAGAATGCAGAGCAAAACTGGTTTTTTAACATTATCCATATTGTTGATTTTAAGTGATTGCGCGTTTAGATTATTCGCTTCATTTTTAGCGACGCAAATTATCAATTTAATCCTCTTAAAATCAATGGAAACAACTTTTGATCTTCCCAAAGTTCGTGGTAAATATCGCTTTAATGTCGATTTATCCAAAACCACCTGGTTTAGAGTTGGAGGAAAAGCACAAATATTATTTCTTCCCAAAGACGCTGATGATTTGTCATTTTTCCTAAAAAACAAACCCGGAGATTTAGCCGTTACTATTTTAGGAGCCTGCTCAAATGTAATTATTAAAGATGGTGGGATTGAAGGAGTGGTAATCAAACTTGGTCGCGAATTTGCAAAAATAAACCACGATGACGTTGTCAATGCAGATATGTCTGCCAAAATTCCTGACGACCAAAAAAGATTCATTTCGACAGGCGGGGTTCCCCTCAACGCGGGGCGCGACACATGTCGCGTAAAAAAAACAATAACCATCGGAGCAGGAAACCTATGCTTCAACGCCGCACTTTACACCAAAATCAATGGCCTTTCCGGTTTGGAATTTTTATCTTCCATCCCTGGAAATGTTGGTGGGGCAATCTGCATGAATGCCGGATGCTATGATTCTGATATTTCTAAAAATATAATTTCAGCTACCGCAATTGATTTTGATGGCAATATTTTAGAAATTTCTAATAAAGATTTTGGTTTTAAATATCGCGGAAATTCTTTGCCAAAAAATCTAATTTTCGTTCAAGGTATTTTCACAATTGAGCAATCAACCCAAAAAGAAGTTGGTGCCAAAATAGCTGAATTTGCCGCAAAAAGAGAAGCATCCCAACCAATCCGTCAAAAAACTGGCGGCAGCACATTCAAAAACCCTGACCAGGAAAAATCTGGAGGAAGAAGCGCTTGGCAGTTAGTTGATGAAGCAGGATGTCGAGGATTGAAAGTGGGTGACGCACAAGTGTCAGAAAAGCACTGCAATTTTATGATTAATATTGGCGAAGCTAAAGCTCAGGATTTGATTGATTTGGGAAATTTGGTGATTGATAAAGTTAAGGAAAAAACCGGAATTGAGCTTGAGTGGGAAATCAAACGGATTGGAAAGTAACATTGTTCACTTTTTCAATAATAAATATATTTAACCACCAAATTCCTGATTATGATCTAGGATCACAAGAATTTAACACGAATAAATTGGCATTTTTATCTGCCCTAATTTTTTAAAACACAGCGTTTCTAAAATGAAAAACCCCCTTACAACCTTTGAGTTACAGATAGACGAAGCTACCGCCTATATTAATCGACCAAATCCATATCAAGAATTTATTGAGCCAAAAAAAGTTTCATTTACTCATCACGTTGCTGAACTTATCTCCAGTCTGGAGCAAGATAAAATTTTCCAAACAATTTACAAACAAAATAAATTCGCGCCAATTTTGGCAAAAATTCGTAACAAAAAAGATCTCATTATTGATGAGGCCATATTGTTACTCAACCCATTAATCGAGTTTGTAAATTCTAATCAGAATATATCTGAGGGCATATTGCCTGAAATTTTTGGAATAAAACAATTTGATTTGGCGGATTATTCAATGACAGATGAGGAAAAAGATAGCCTTATGATTCAGTTCCATGAATATATTTTAAGATGCCCTTCACTACCAATCTATTTTAAGATTGATCCGAAGTTCCGAGTATTGAACGTTCTTAATAATTTTAAAAAAGAAAATTCTTCTACAGAAAAAACTTTTTATGAACACAAAGAAAGCTCAATAGCAGTTAATCTATTAAGAGCAGCAAATTAATCATTTGTAGAAAGTGAGCAAGTTGATTATGAGAACAATGAAGAGTTGTTTATAAATTTGCAATCTAGTTTACAACAAGCACTTGAGCAAAGAGTTGGAGAAATCACCTCCTTCGCCAAATATTTTTTCACACAAGGTCATGTCGATATCCAAAAATATTCAATATTTGGCAATTTCAAACAAATTATAGATAAAACCGCAGATCTTGTTGAAACACGCGGCGATCAGGCATTGAAGCAAAGAATGGGTGTTCCCATAATTAATGATTTAAGGGAAAGAATACCATCAATTGAATCTGCTCGCTTTGAACAAAAGATGGAGTTTGTTAATTTATTTCAACAACTATTTAGCACCTCTATAGTTGATGAATTGGGTCGATCTAAAATTGATCAATTTAAATTTATTATTGATAAATTTAAAAAAAATGA
>JBLHSZ010000006.1:0-19422 GCA_047627095.1 Rickettsiales bacterium | reverse complement strand
GCTGACTCTCTTCGTTCAATTCGTTTCGCTCAAGTAGTCATCATGTTGATTGATGTTGCCACAGTTCAGCATAAAGCCGAAACTATGGATTCGATTCTAGATCATCAAGATTTGGCGATTGCTCAAATGGTGGTCAATGAGGGCAGGGGTTTGGTTTTTGCTATCAACAAATTCGATTTAGTTCCCAACAAAGATGAAATGATCAGAGATATTCGTGCCAAATTGGATAAAACAATGCCTGAAATTGTTGGTGCTCCGATCATTCCAATTTCTGCCATCAATAATCACAATGTTCAAAAAACTCTTCAATTTGCCATCAAGGTTTATGAAGAATGGCAAAGATATATTCCGACCACCAAACTCAATGATTGGCTGCGAATTGCTGAAAGCAAACATGCTCCAATCTTGGTTCGAGGAAAACCAACTAGGCTGAAATATCTTACTCAAGCCAAAAAACGTCCACCAACTTTTGCAGTTTTTACCAACTATCCAAAAGCAATTACTGGTGCCTATAGCCGCTATTTGGTCAATTCACTGCGTGAATATTTCAACTTGAAACTCACTCCAATTCGCCTATTACTTAGAAAAAGCGAAAATCCTTTTGAGGGAATAAAAGAAAAAACATTCTCCAAAAAGCGCGATAATGGCGTCACTAAAAGTAAGCATAAGAGGAGACGTAAATAATTTAGATAGATTGATGAAAACTAATATTGATTGTAACAAAAAAATTAAACCTCAATCACCAGTCAATTCTAACTCTGGCCAACAAACCTTGCTTTTGGCTGATGATAATAAAGTGGTGACAATCGCCACATCTCACAAATTGACACAGATGGGATATGATGTTTTGACTGCCATAAATGGCGATGAAGTGATAGAAATCATGGAAAATAATAATTGCGACATATTATTGATAGATACTAATATGGTTGATTCAGGTGACGGTCTGAGAACAATAAAATTGATTAGAGATGGGCTGATATTTAATAATTTTAAAAATTTTAGAACTATTCCAATTATTGATTTTAGCGCTGATTTTGATGATAATAGTCAGAAACTTGCTTTCGAAAGTGGCGCGAGTGCATGCTTACAAAAACCATTTGATGAGAAGAAATTTCTCCAGATTATTGAAAATTTGTCAAATAAAGGATAGATCTCTAATGATTCTCTTTGAAAAATGCTCAAAAATGAGTTGATAATCTTTTAATCAGGCTATCTAATACCAGATCCTTTGCAGTCCAAATTTACCAATATTACATTTGCGCAAAATGATCAAAAAAATCTCCTTAAAAATCCTTCTAATATCTGCTTTATTTCCCCTTTCTTCTTGTTTTGTTCATGATTTTTTTCCTAGAAAAAATACTGGTCCAGAAGAAATTAGAATTGTTGATTTGAACGGAAATCCAAGACCAATTCAAAGATTTGTTCCCGAAGGAAATGCCAGGGCTCTTGCGCAGCAAAGATCTGTGCAAAATCAACCTGCACCAATCCAAAACAATGTTGCCACAAACAACCTATCTCAAAACAACTTTATATCGCAAAATCAGGCTCCTGTTAATAATTTACCCCCAGTAGATCCGCCAGTTATTGTTCAAGAATCTCCTAAACCTCCAGCAACTATTTCTTATAATATGTCAGGTGATGCCGCTGCATCTCTAGGGTCTGCACAAGAAATCACTAAGCCTAAAATAAAAACCACCCCAGCCAAAGAAGCCAAAATGATTTTCAATAAGAAATCTGCAGAATCAGGATCTTTTATTCAAATTGGATCTTTTTCAGTAAAAAACAATGCTCAAAAAACTCTTGAAAAAGGACAAATAATTTTCAAAGGAAAAGTTGAGGAAAGAAATATTAGTAATAAAAAATCCTACCGCGTTTTATTGGGTCCAATATCTGACAATGCAAAAGTGAATAATATTTTAAGAAAAGCCAAAAATAATGGTTATGCAGATGCATTTATTGTCAGATAGAATTCGCAAACGAATTCTAACTCTAATCATTGCCTCTATTTGTGCTTCTTGCTCAAACATAGCGGAGCAATCAAATCAGCACTTCCTCAAAACATACGAAAAAGATGTTGGTCGTATCAATTCCAATAGAAATGATCCTGTCCAAACGAAACAAAATAGTTTTGAAAATAAACGAAATTGGCAGGATTCAATTGAAATTTTCAATTTTTATGAAAGTACCCATACCGCAAGAACTGCCAGAATTGATACCTCTAAAATCAAACTTCCTGAGCCTCCTGAGGAATCTCTTCCATCGATGAAAACTTTTAAGGATGGCAGAACTAGAGATCTTCCTGATGACATGTTCCATGTCAGCTATAATCCGTATAATTTCCCCAATTCATATGGAAGAGCAAAATTATCTTTTGATGATATAGCTATTCCTTCCCGAGATGCTTTTGGAATTGAGACTGCTTTGGGAGAAAAAAATTATCAACTTATCAATCACAAAACTCTGCAAAGAGATATTGATTTTTCAAAAAAGAATCGCAGCTTAGAAGATGTAGAAATTAGCTCTGAGTTGATTTTAGAAGAAAAACAGGCTAAAAGAAAAAAATATCTTGAGCAAAAGAATTATGGAAAATCAGATGAGGAAGATATTTATCAAGGGGAATCTGAAGATCAGATAACTTCAAAAGCCAATAATTTACCAAAAAATACAACAAGTGACACAATCCTTAAAGTGCAAATAATTGAAAAAATAAGCGTACAAATGAATACCGATGAGAAAAAAAATCTCATGGATAAATATCAAGCAGATATTGAGAAAATGGTTCAAGATATGAACAAAGAATTGGATAAAGAAGAAAATAAGAATTTAAGTGACGAGGAAAAGAAAAAATTGATGGAAAAAGAAATGGCAGATATGGTTTTGGAAATGCAAAAAATTATGCTTAAATCAACGGATAAATCTTCAATTATAGAGGCTTCTTCAAAATGAGAAATTTGTTCATAATTATATTTCTTTTCGTTCTTTTTCAAAATTACCAACATTCCTTAGCTAATAATAAATTTGTTGATTCCGACAAATATCCTCAAATTAATAAGTCTGAGCATCTATTTTTGATGGATCAAGACACCAAACAAGTCTTGCTTGAAAAAAATGCCGACAAGAGAATAGCCCCCTCTTCAATGACCAAATTAATGACGGCCTATGTTGTTTTTGATCAGCTCAAGCAAGGAAAATTAGAACTAGATCATCAATGTTTAATCGGAAAAGATGCGTGGAAAAAAAGAGGATCAAGAATGTTTCTCAATTATGGGGATGTTGTCGATATCGACAAATTGCTCACTGGTCTTTTGGTTTCGTCAGGAAATGATGCCGCAGTTGCTTTGGCTCAGGCCACTTCGGGAACTATCGATAAATTCTCTGATTTGATGAATGAATATGCTAGAAAAATTGGTTTAAAAAATAGCCATTTTAAAAACCCTCACGGTTTGAACCAAAATGGTCATTATATGACGCTTCGTGATCTTTCGGTTTTGTCTAGCGCCATTACTAATGATTTTCCTGAATATTCACATTATTTTGTAACTCCTGAATTTACTTATCAAAATATTACTCAGAAGAATCGCAATCCGCTAATCAAGAGCGGATATACTGGTGCGACAGGAATGAAAACCGGACATACTAATGCAGGAGGTTATGGTATGGTGGGAACGGCGATAAGAGGTTCAAGAAAGTTAGTCGCAATCACCAACAACGCTAATTCTGCCAGACAAAGAGGGGAAATTACAACAGAACTTCTAGATTACGGTTTTAATGATCATAAGAAGATTGTTGTCTTCGGTAAAGATGAATCAATTTCTTCCGCAAAGATTTGGTTAGGAAATAAGATTAAGGTTGATTTGGTCGCTAAAAATGATGTTAAGATCAATGTTACCGAGGAGAAATATATTGAATATTTTACGATTGAGATAAAATATCAAGAACCAATTTATGCGCCAATTTACAAAGGTCAAAAAATTGCAACGATGATCTTAAGGGGCGGAAATAATAAAATCATTGAAACACCGTTATTTGCTAAGGAAAATATTGACAAAGCTAACTATTTTGCCAGAATTCACCAAATTTTCAAATATCAGTTTTATCAGTTTTTACGAATCATAAAAAATCAATAATCAAATGGATATCCAAGGTTTAATGCGTCAAGCGCAACAAATGCAGCAAAAAATGCAATCTTCACAAGAAGAATTGAAAAAAGTTTTATATGAAGGATCTTCTGGTGGCGGATTGGTAAAAGCTACAATCGCAGGTGATGGTATTGCTAAAAAAATAATCATTGATGATTCTTTGGTTATCACGGAAGACAAAGATGTTTTGGAAGATCTAATTGTTGCAGCTTTCAATGACGCTAAGAAAAAATCTGATGAGGCATCTGAGATTTCAATGAAATCACTAACCAAGGGCATGCCTATGCCAGCTGGGTTTAAACTTTAAACCAAGTTTTATCTTCATCTTTTACTTTTATAAGAAAAACCAATAATAATGATTCTAGAAACTAATCCTTTTGATGACGATAAATTAAAAGAAGAATGCGGCGTATTTGGTATTTTTAATAGCAAAGATGCCTCAGTAAACACCGCTCTTGGGCTTCATGCTTTACAGCATCGCGGACAAGAAGCGGCGGGAATTATTACCTGTGATAACGGAAATTTCGCAATTCATTTTGCTGACGGTTTAGTTGGAGATAATTTTAACTCTCCGGAAGTTGTTCAGAAGCTACAAGGAAACATTGCTATTGGTCATGTTCGCTATTCTACTGCTGGGAAAAAAACCGCCAGGAATTACCAACCAATTTTTGCTGAATTTAGTTTTGGGTCACTCGCCATAGCACATAACGGAAATTTGACGAATGCTGGAACCCTAAGAAAACTGTTGATTGAACGTGGTTCGATTTTTCAATCTTCAATGGACACAGAGGTGATTATTCACCTTATTGCTCTTAGTCAAAAAAATACTTTAATTGAGAAAATAACTGATGCTATTTCGCAAGTAGAAGGAGCTTATTCATTGGTGATCATGCATAAAGACGGACTTATAGCAGTTCGTGATCCTAACGGCGTCAGACCTCTTGTCCTGGGAAAATTAGGTGATGCTTATGTTGTGGCTAGTGAAACTTGTGCTTTTGATATTATCGGTGCTGATTTTATTCGTGATGTAAAACATGGAGAGCTGGTCATTGTCGACAATTCTGGCATTCAAAGCCTTGAACCATTCAAACCATCACCTTCGAAATTTTGTATCTTTGAATATATTTATTTTGCTCGTCCAGATAGCTTTTTGGAAGGAAAAAGTGTTTATCAGATGCGAAAAAACATAGGTGCACAGTTGGCAAGGGAATTCAAGATTGAGGCTGATGTTGTGGTTCCGGTTCCTGATTCGGGAGTTCCGGCTGCAATTGGTTATGCTAATGAATCAAAAATCCCTTTTGAACTAGGAATTATTCGTAATCACTATGTTGGAAGAACATTTATTGAACCTTCAGATCGTATTCGTCATTTTGGTGTTAAATTGAAGCACAATGCCAATATTAATGTTATTAAGGGAAAAAAAGTGATTTTAGTTGATGATTCCATTGTTCGCGGAACTACTTCTAAAAAAATCGTACAAATGGTCCGTGATGCAGGGGCAAAGGAAGTTCATATGCTGATCTCTAGCCCACCAACTGTTGATTCTTGTTTTTATGGTGTTGATACTCCAGATAAAAAAGATTTGATGGCCTCAAACCATTCTATTGAGGAAATGGCAAAATTAATCGGTGTCGATACATTGGCTTACGTCTCAACTGATGGTTTGTATAAAGCCGTTGGTGAAACAAAAAGAAATAATGAGATGCCACAATATTGCGATGCTTGTTTTACTGGTGACTATCCGATTCGTTTAACTGACAAAAAAGGTGGTGAAATGCCACTATTTAAATTTGTCAAATAAGGAAATTATAATGAATAAATTAAAAAATGATTTTGAAAAACTAGATTTTGAAACTGCTTTAAGACAATTAGAAGAAATTGTTGAAAAATTAGGCAGTGGAAAAACCAATTTGGAAGAAATGGTTGAGCTCTATGAGCAAGGAACTTTATTGAAGAATCATTGTAATGAGAAATTATCTGATGCTAAAATGAAGGTAGAAAAATTAATGATCGGTAAAGATTATCAATAAAATTGGCAATTTTCTCAAAAAATCGTTCTTTGTTGATACAATCAGTTCATTTTACAAAAATTTTCTTTGCTTTTTAAAGTTGATCAACTTATCCGTAATGTTCTTATATGTTCTTTCAAATAAGAACATTTCTGAAAAATAAATTCTTAAACCCATGAAGCAGAACATCCCCAATATGTTAACAATGCTGCGCATTGCAATTATCCCAATTCTAGTTTTGTCTTTCTATATTGATGGATTAGTGGCAAATCTTGTTGCGGCATCACTATTTATGCTTGCTAGCATCACTGATTTTTTCGATGGATATTTCGCTAGAACCATGAACGCGGAATCAAACTTTGGTAAATGTCTTGATCCGATTGCTGATAAATTATTAGTAATTGTGGCCATTACGATGCTAATTCATTTTGGTCATAAAAACATGGCAATAACCATTCCTGGGCTGATCATTATTTGTCGTGAAGTTTTAGTTTCTGGTCTTCGTGAATTTTTGGCTGGTCTAAAAATTGGCGTTCCTGTCAGCAAGCTTTCAAAATATAAAACTGCAGCTCAAATGGTTGCAATAACTTTGTTGCTGATTGGTGAACCTGGATCAAAATATGCAGTTGTAGAAATTATGGGTCAGGAAGCCCTGACATTAAAACGAATTGTTGCTGATTTTATTACTATCGCTGGCGAAATGCTCTTTGCTATTTCTGCCTTTTTAACCGTCGTTACCGGCTACATCTATTTGAAAGTCGGTCTTAAGAATATGTAATTTGAGATCACTTCTATGGCTAAATCTTGCGGTTTTTTTATTTTTTGTTTGGTCATTTACAAAAGGTAGATTCCTTCACAAATAATAAAAAGAAACCACAATCTTTCACCACATAAGCGATCTCAAATTTCGACATGGAAATTTGTAAAATTATATTTAATGAAAAATTTATTGATTGTTGAGTCTCCAGCTAAAGCTAAGACTATTGGAAAATATTTAGGTAAGGATTATGAGGTTGTGGCTTCTTTTGGTCATATTCGTGACATTCCAAGTAAGAAGGGTTCTGTTGAGCCGGATAATGATTTTGCTATGCATTATGAGATTTCTGCAAAATCTACTAAGCACGTTCGTGAGATTGTTGCTAAGGCTAAGAAATGCGAGAGAATATTGCTTGCTCCGGATCCGGATCGTGAAGGTGAGGCTATTGCTTGGCATATTGTTGAGGCCTTGAAAGAGAAAAAGGCTATTAAGGCGGGAACGATAATTGAGCGAGTTGTTTTTAACTCAATCACTAAAAAGTCTATTTTAGAGGCAATCAAAAATCCTCGTGAAATTGACAAAGATTTAGTCGATGCTCAGCAAGCTAGAAGAGCCCTTGATTATTTGGTTGGCTTTACTCTATCGCCAATTTTGTGGAGAAAGCTTCCTGGTTCAAAATCAGCAGGACGAGTCCAATCAGTGGCACTTCGAGTTATTGGTGATCGTGAAGATGAGATTGAAGCTTTTAAAAATCAAGAATATTGGGATATTAAAGTTAATTTGGAAAATGAAGCTAAGAAAAAGCTGACTGCGACGGTTACTCATATTGATAATGAAAAACTAAGTAAATTTTCAATCAATAATGAAAAGCAAGCCGGTGAAATTTCTAAGCTTTTGGAGAATAAAAAATATCAAGTATTGGATGTTTCTACCAAAGAAGTCAAAAGACGTCCTTACGCTCCCTTCACCACTTCATCTTTACAGCAAGAAGCTGCAAGAAAATTAGGTTTTTCATCTAAAAAAACTATGCAAATTGCCCAAAAGCTTTATGAGGGTTTGGACGTTGGAAATGGTAGTGTTGGTCTGATAACTTATATGAGAACTGATAGTGTTCAAGTTGCTCCAGAAGCCATAAATGAAGTCAGGGGCTGTATTGAAAACACCTATGGCAAAGACTATTTGCCTGCTCAGCCAAATGTTTTTAAAAGCAAAGTAAAAAATGCTCAAGAAGCGCATGAGGCAGTTCGTCCAACTGATTTTTCATTAGCTCCAAGTGGCATCTCTCAATATTTAGAAAAAGATTTCTATTCTCTTTATGATTTGATTTGGAAGAGAATGGTTTCATCGCAAATGGCTGATGTGATCATGGATCAAGCGACCATCAACATCAAAACCAATCCTGGTTATGGACAACTTAGAGCTGTTGGATCAGTGATCAAATTCGATGGTTTTTATATTCTTTATAATGAAGGAAAGGATGATGAAAAAGATGAAGAAAAAACCATTTTGCCATCGGTATCACCAAATGAAAATCTAGGTTTGATCGAGGTTACTCCTAAACAGCATTTCACTGAAGCTCCGCCAAGGTATTCTGAAGCCAGTCTGGTCAAAAAAATGGAAGAACTTGGAATCGGCAGACCTTCTACTTATGCGAATATTATCTCCGTATTGCAAGAACGTGGATATGTCAGATTGGATCAAAAAAGATTTTATCCTGAAGAAAGGGGAAGAGTTGTTGTGGTTTTCTTAAAATCATTTTTCCCAAATTATGTTGAATATGATTATACCGCAAAATTAGAAGATGATCTGGATGTTGTGTCTCACGGTAATCTAAAATGGAAGAGTTTTCTCAAAGATTTTTGGGTCAAATTCAATGGCAATATTGAAGAAGTTGGTCAAAAAACCATTACAGAAGTTTTGGATCAATTAAATAAAAACATTTCTCCTTATATTTTTGGCGATGGTGAAGATGGAAAAGACCAACACACTTGTCCGTCATGCGCTAAAGGTGAGCTCGGTATTAAAATCGGTGGTTTTGGAGTCTTTATCGGCTGTTCTAGCTATCCGGAATGCAAATATACTAAATCTTTTTCTAATGAAAATTCAGGCGAGAGTTCTGATCCTGATTTTGCTAAAAAAGTTTTTGAACCAATAATTTTAGGAAAAGGAGATAATGAAGGCGAGGAAATAGTCATCAAGAAAGGTCCTTATGGTCTTTATTTGGAACTAACAGGAAGTGTTGTCGTTCCAAAAGAAGAAGTTAAGGAAAAAGCAGAAGAAAAGAAGGAAGAAAAAGAGGATAAAAAAACTAAAAAACCCACCAAGAAGAAAGTCGTTAAAAAACCTGCCAAAAAGAAAAAAGATACTAAGCCAAAACCAAAAAGAGTTTCTATCCCGAGAACCATAAAGGTTGAAGATGTTGATTTGGTTCTTGCTAAAAAGCTTTTAAGTTTGCCAAGGGAAATTGGAATTCATCCTGAAACGGGTTTGAAAATAGTTGGTTCGATTGGTCCTTTTGGTCCTTATTTATTGCATGATAAAAAATATTCTTCAGTAAAAGAAGATGATATTCTGGAAATTGGTTTGAATAGATCAGTTGATTTGATTGCTGAGATTCAAGCTAAAAAAGCCGCTAATCCAAGAGCTTCAAGGGGAGGCTTTAAAAAGAAAAAGAAATAAATGACAGATCAAGGTATTACTGAAAATTCTGATTTTTCAACTGAAGAGGAAAAATGTTCACTTCTAAAAAAATCGATTAAAAGCATTAATAATCCAGCATTTTTATGTGTGATTGAGCCTGAAAACCCCAATTTCTTGGAAATAATTGAATGTAATGATTTGTTTTTCGAATGCTTTGGTTTAAACAAATTTGAAGTTTTGGGAAATAACTATGATTTTCTTTTGCAAGATCATGATATTGATTATGGTTCAGATCATTATTTTGAACATGCCAATCTTATAAAAGCTGTAACCAGCCTACAAATTAGTGACGTAAAGGTTACTATTCCTCATCCAAAGAACAAAGAAAAGATTGAAGAATTCACGGTAAGATTTATGCCTAGTAGATACAAAACTACCAGTATCTATTGCATTTTTTCATTTGAGAAGCTTCAGTTAAAAACCAATAAAAATCAATATTCTGACGCTAGAATTAATGGCCTAGAGAGATCAATTAAGAATGAAAGGTTGCTCAGAACAATAGGTGGGCTTATCGCCGCTAACCCGAACCTTAAGAAAATTGCCGGAGAGATCGTTAAATCTATCTGTGAATATTTAAAAGTTGATCGCTGCATTTTGTATAATTGTAGCAAAAGTGAATCTGGTTTTTTGATTGAATATTGCACCTATGGCGTTGGTAAGATTTCCAAAGTGAACGATATTGATAATCCCCTATCTCCGATCAGTCGATATATTGAATTTCAAAATCAATTATTTTTGGCTGTAAATGATTTAAAGCAGACCACCACAATCACCTCTGATGCTGATGTTCAAAGTGACCTTAGATATAAATCTATTGAAGACATTACTAGAAAATTTGGAATTGGCTCGCAAATTGTGGTCAATATGGTTTCGGATGACAAGATAATCGGTGGTTTTTATTTGCAACAATCGTCAAAAAGAAATTGGCTTTTAGAAGAAGGTGAGTTGGTAGAAATCATCGCTAATCAGTTTCTGACCGCCATTGATCGATCTAACTACACCCATAAATTATTAGTTTCTAACAAGGAGTTGCTTAAAAAAAGAAATCAACTTGCCAAGGCTTTAAAACAAGAAAAACAGATGAGGGAATTGCAAAGTGAATTCGTGGCTTTGGTTTCTCATGAATTCAAAACACCTTTACAAATAATTGATGGAGCTAGGGAGCTTGTTTCCCGAAAATTAAAATCTGCTAATTTTTCTGACTCCGTGATTGTGAAATCTTTGGATCGTATTAAAAGTGCTATTTTTAGAATGAATAATTTAATTCAAAGTAATTTGAATTTATCCAAAATGGAAATTGGAGAAGGCGGAATTAAAGTAATTAAGGCAGAGTTCGAAATTAAGGACTTGATTAAAGAAATAGTTGAAAAAAATTCTAATGCCACGAGAGATAAAAATATCGAAATCTTGATGGACATTGACAATATGCCAGATATTTATTCGGGAGATAAAAAATTATTGGACCACTCTTTGACCAATACCATTGTTAACGCGGTTAAATATTCCAGAATTGATTCTAAAATTAATATTTTTGGAGATGTTAAGGATAATAATGTTTTTCTGAAAATAATTGATGGTGGAATTGGTATCCCAGAAGATGATTTGGGTAAAATTGGTAAAAAGTTCTTTAGAGCAAAGAATACCCTCTCAATCGCTGGAACTGGAATTGGTCTTTATCTTACCAAATATTTTGTTGAATTGCATAATGGTTCGGTTCTAATAGACAGCCAATTAAATGTTGGAACTTCAATAACTATTCTTCTCCCTATTTTTGATAAAAATGCTTAAAAATAAATTTATTCCTCAGGCTATTTTTGTAGCCTTCATATCTTTTGGTTTTAATTCTTTTGCTAATCAATATCCAAATATTTCTGGAAAAGCTTTGTTCGAGGTGAGGGCGGATAGAGTCACTTCATCTGATAAAAACAATATTAAACCAAGTAATGGAAATGTTTTGATGGATGCTGATGTTAAGCTTAGTATTAACAAAAAATGGTCGGTGATTACTAATGTGGAGTTTGAGCCTGTTACCCAGCAAAGTTCTTCTAATCCAGAAAGATATCGACAAATTTTGGCCACTAAACGTGGAAATGGGATTGGAACTAATGGTTTAGTGATCAACGAACTAAAAGGTCAATATGTCAATAAAGACGCTAGATTTTTCTTCGGAAAATTTAATCCTGCTTTTGGAAGCGCTTTTGAGAAAGAAAAAAGAATTGGCGTTTTTACCACAGATTTCACTCAAGATTATAAATTAGAAGGAAAGCTTGGCGCTGGATTTACTGCTCTTTTGACAAATACCGAGATTACTGCTGATGTATTTTTCAATGATACAACTGCACTTAGCAATAGTGCGATTCGTCATCGTGGTTCCGAAAAGAGATCTGATGGATTGGCTGGAAACACCTCTAGTCCAACTTCCTATTCTGTCGCCGTTGAAGGACAAGATTTGTTCGGGGTTCGTGATCTATTCTATAATGTTGGATATCGTCATTTACAAGTTGATGAAATTCTTGGTAGAGACGATGAAACCGGTTTTGTAGGTGGTTTGGAATATCTTTTGCCACTAGGTCCAAGCACATCATTAATTCCTTTTATTGAAGTGGCTTCAATCAACAATTTCACCGGTCAAGAAGGGCGCGATATTCTTTATTCAACAATCGCTCTTATGGCAAAATATAGCAGCTGGTCAGCTAGTATTTCCAGTGTGACTCGTGATATCGATATTAAAAATTCCAAAGGAATCACAGATCGACAGCTACAATATTCACTTGGTTACAAATTTACCAATAACCTTGCGGTTGATTTGAGTCATATGAGTCTTAAAGAAGATGGCAATAAAGCTACTGTAATTGGTGCTGTAGTATCTTATGTTTATAATTTTTAATATATTATCCCATGACAGAATTATTTCTTTATCTTCCTTATTTGAATCCAGTAATTTTATTGTTGGTATTTATTTTAGCATATAATTCTTTTTCAGCTCTCGGGTGGTCGGGACTTTTATTGCTATTTATTCTTCAATTCGAGCCCTCTTTAGCGATTATTTTTTCTTATTTGATTTTGGCAATATGTTTTGTTGTTCCACAAATCAGAAAAATATTAATCACTAAGCAAATTATTATTGTCCTTAAATATCTAAAATTACTACCTAAAGTTTCCGAAACAGAAAAAACTGCCCTTAAATCAGGAACAGTCTGGGTTGATGGGGAATTATTTTCTGGAAAACCAAATTTTAAAACAATTTTTGCCAATCCCTACCCAACTTTAAATGATGAAGAACAATTATTTTTGGATAATGAAGTTGAGGAGGTTTGCAGGATTTGCATTGATGATGACGTATATAAAAATAAAGATTTATCGCCAGAAACTTGGCAATATTTAAAAGATAAAAAGTTTTTTGGAATGATCATTCCAAAGAAATATGGAGGACTTGGATTCTCGGCTTTTGCTCATAGCTGCGTCATTCAAAAACTCTCTTCAAGATCAGTTCCTCTTGCAATTACCACAATGGTTCCAAATTCACTTGGACCTGCAGAATTGCTTTTAGAGTATGGAACCAAAACTCAACAAGATTACTATTTGCCAAGATTGGCAACAGGATCTGATATTCCTTGTTTTGCACTAACTGAAGCAATGGCAGGAAGTGATGCTACTTCGATTTCTTCGGAAGGTGTCTTATTTAAAGATGAGGATGGAGAAATTAAAATCAGGCTGAATTGGAGCAAGAGATATATCACTCTGGGTGCAGTTGCGACTGTTATTGGCTTGGCATTCCAGCTTCGTGATCCATTGGGATTGATGGGTGGGGGTGAAAACTTGGGAATTACTTGTGCTCTAATTCCAAACGCCACAAAAGGTGTTCGCCAAGGAAGAAGACATGATCCATTGGGAACGCCTTTCATTAATTCTCCACTAAATGGTGAGAATGTTATTGTGGGTTTAGATGCTATTATTGGTGAAAAAGATGGACTTGGAAATGGTTGGAAGATGCTTATGGAGTGCTTGGCAGCAGGAAGAGGAATTTCTCTTCCTTCAACTAGCGCCGGAGGGGCAAAACTAGTAGCAAGAACAGTCACTGCTTATGCAAATGTTAGACAGCAATTTGGTCTTTCAATAGGAAAATTTGAAGGTGTTGAAAAGGTTATAGCAAGAATTATTGGTAAAACTTATATTCTGGAATCGATGAGATCTTTCACCTCTGGAGCTGTTGACTCTGGCGCCAAGCCAGCAGTTGTGACGGCAATTGCAAAATATCACGCAACCGAAATGTTTAGAGAAGTGGTATCAGACGGAATGGATGTTTTGGGAGGTGCCGCCATTATTCGCGGAAAAAGAAATCTTCTAGCCAACGCTTATTTTTCAGTGCCAATTTCAATCACAGTTGAAGGTGCAAATATCATGACTAGAAGTCTGATCCATTTTGGACAAGGAGCAATAATGTGTCATCCTTTTGCCTTTAAAGAAATGGAAGCTCTAGAAAATAATGATGTCCCAGCTTTTGATCGAGCTTTATTTGGTCATATAAAACATTTTTCCAGAAACATTGTTCGATCTTTGCTTTTGAGTGTCACTCGTGGCTATTTTCACAAAAGCGTTAAATCTGGAATCGTGGGAAAATATGAGAAGAAAATTGCTTGGGCATCAGCTAGTTTTGCGGTTTTAGCGGACATTGCGATTCTTAAATTTGGTGGAAATCTAAAAAGAAAAGAAAAAATCAATGGCCGTTTTGGCGACATTCTATCAATGATGTATATGGCCGTTTGTGTTCTTAAAAAATTCGACATTGATGGCAGAAAACCAGAAGAAGAAGCTTTGGTTGAATATGTTATGAAGGATTTATTTGTTAAGATGCAGATTGCTTTTGATGGTTTGTGGCAAAATATGTTTTCTGGATTTGGAAATCTATTTGCTGTTCCCATCGCTTTTTATTGCAAAATAAATAGCTTTCTTTGTCCCTCAAAAGACAATTTGGAAAACTTGATTGTCAAAAAAGCCATGAAGTCTGGTGAATTTCGTGATAATCTGACTAAAGGAATTTATGTTCCAAAAGATCCCAATCAAGCTTTAGGGAGATTGGAGAATGCTTTTATGTTGTTTGAAAAATCACAGATAGTGGAACAAAAAATAAGAAAGGCAGTTAGAGCAGGAATTTTGCCAAAAAAGAAAAATATTGCCAAATTATTGGATGAGGCTTTGGAAAAAGATATTATTAATGATACGGATATTTTGACTATCAAAAAGTCATTAAATGCCACATACGATGCTATTAAGGTTGATGAATATGATTTGGAAGAATATAAAAATATTTAGATATGGATTATAATCACCAAACAATAAAAACAATCAGAAGGGGGTTGGATCTTAGGCGGAACCTTATCTATTTTTGTATCGCAATTTTATTTTTTTCAATATTATCTTTTCTATTCTATGGAATTGAAGCTAGCAACAGCGCTATTAAATTCATTTCCAGAAAAAATGAAATTAGTAAAATTGAGAAAATAATGCTTAATCCAAAAATCAAGTTTGAGCAAAGCGAAGGAAATTTTTTTGATGTTGTGGCAAAAAAAGCAATTCATAAAAACAAAGACGATGTTGAGTTATTCGATGTTTTAGCTAATGGTGATCGTGGAAATATCACTTCAGACAATCTTTTGATCACTAACGGAGGAGACGATCTTCATTTTAGTGGCAATCCAGTTCTAATCATAAAAGAAATCAATAATGAGTAATAAATTTGGCAAGCTTTTTTCCTTCACAAGTTGGGGAGAGAGTCACGGAGAAGCAATTGGTTGTGTCATTGATGGTTGTCCATCGATGATAGAATTATGCGAGGATGATATTCAAAAATATTTGGATCGCAGACGCCCAGGGCAATCAAAATTTACCACTCAGCGAAAAGAGGCTGATGAAGTTAAAATCCTTTCTGGTGTTTTTGAAGGAAAAACTACAGGAACTCCAATTTCTCTAATCATCTACAACTCTGATCAAAAATCAGGTGATTACAGCGACATCAAGGACAAGTTCCGCCCATCTCACGCTGACTATACCTATTTTGAAAAATACGGCATTAGAGATTATCGTGGAGGCGGAAGATCTTCAGCAAGGGAAACTGCAATGAGAGTTGCGGCAGGAGCAGTGGCAATTAAGGTGTTGGAAAAAGAAAATATTCAAATCACCGGATATTTAAAACAGCTTGGAGATCAAAAAATTGATCCGACAAATATTGATTTTGAACAAATAAACAAAAATGATTTCTTCTGCCCAGATCAAAAATCAGTCAAAATTTGGGAAGATTATTTAACCCAAATCAGAAAAAGTGGAAATTCTTGTGGCGCAATCATTGAATTGGTTGCAAAAGGAGTTCCTGTAGGTTTGGGTGAGCCAATTTATAACAAGCTAGACACTGCAATTTCTGCGGCCCTGATGAGCATCAATGCCACAAAAGCAGTAGAAATCGGCAATGGAATTGATGCGGCAAGTTTGAATGGCGAGGAAAATGCTGATGAAATGTGGATGGAAAATGGAGAATTACAATTTTCTTCAAACAATGCTGGTGGAATTCTGGGTGGAATTTCTTCAGGACAAGACCTTGTGGCCAGATTTACAGTCAAGCCAACTAGTTCGATTCTGAAGCCTAGAAAAACCATTGATGTTGATGGAAATAATACCGAAATTATAACTAAAGGTCGTCATGACCCTTGTGTCGGAATCAGGGCTGTGCCAGTTGGAGAAGCAATGATGGCTTGTGTAATACTTGATTTTTTATTGATTAATCGATCTTACAAAAATTTACACAAACAATAAGGGGATAAATGCCAAAAAGTGAACAAGATATAAAGGAAAAACAAAACGAGTTTCAAATTCTTACAAAAGAAAATGCTATTGCATCAGTAATACCAAATCCCATCTTTAGATGGATTTTTTAACTTCATCTTTTTGGTCTAAAATTTCAAAGAAAAACCTTCTGTATATCCCGATACGGGCGGTTTTTCTCTAAAATTTTATCCTCAAAAATATTTTGTTAAAAAATCCATTTAAAGATGGGGATTGGTATAATATCCTTTATAGATAGTGGTGATGATAATGGGTGGAGTGATCTAGAAATGTCTAGAGTGTTGATATATTCGGGAACCTTTCAAAATGGCAAAAGATTCCATGTAACTAGCGCTATTAAGTATCTTTTGGATGAAAATAAATATGATCTGGCTGACAAATTATTTAATTTAACTCAAAAAAACACATTTGTTGATTTGTATTTTACAGCAACCACAGGTAAAGATATTGAAAATAATCCAAAATATATAAAATGTTGTTTATTCTTAGGAAGTGATTCCTTGGTGCCATCGAGAGATTCTAATAATAGAACAATAAGCGCAAAAAAAATAAATGAATTTTCTAAAAGAATCTTGAATTCTGTGGCTATGGGTTATGTTGATAGCATAGATCGTTGCATTGCTCAAAAAAATGAAGAGGAAGCTACTTTTTATCGCAACAAAGTTGCTCTTTTTAAAGAAAATTTTGACGAAGAGCGTTCTGATTTTTATAAAAATATTATTAAAGATCATCATGTTGGGACTGTGGATGAAGATTTGAGAGGTGAAAATCGTATATTTCAAAAAAGGATTACAGAAATAAAAGGAGAATGTAGGAATATCAGGATTCTGGAAGCAAAAAATTTAGAAGATTCAAAAAGAAGAAATGAGATTAAATAATCTTTAATATTGGCTGCTCCAACGTTAATAGCCGCTACTGCGGCCACCTCTCTTCTTTCCGATCCTGTCGCAATATCTGTTGCTGCTACTGGATCTGTTGTCTTGGGAGCTCGGGCAATTAATGTTTGCAAAAGATATAATTCGGGCGTTTCCAAGGGAGACTAAATAAGATGTTTTATTTTAAAAAAAAGAATCACGTAATTAAAAATCATTAATGAAAAGCTGCAAAATATTTTTTCTTTTCTTGGTTTTATTCTCAAAAAGTGCTTTTGCTCTTTCTCTGCAAGAATATTTGAATCAAGTCAAAAATGACAATTCAGGATACATTTCTGCAAAAACCAGCGCTGAATCAGCACAACTATTGAGTAAAAAATCCCTATTACTCACTACTCCAAATCTATTCATCAACGCCCAAAGTGGTTTTGAAAAACAAAATCAGGCGATTTCTTTTGTGCGCTACGAACAGGTCAATACCCAGAATTATTCGATTGGAATTGAGAAAGATTTCTCATTTGGTCTCAACTCAAAATTCTATTACAATATTGATCGCAGTGCTTACCAAGGATTGAACTCAGCCGCTTTTGTTCCCATCAGTTATCAAACCAATCCAGTTTTGGAATTCACCATGCCACTTTGGAAAGATCGCTTTGGTAGCACAATAAAATCTAAGCAAGCTGCGATTATTCATGAAAATCAGGCCAATCGATTTTCTTCACAGTTTGCAATGACCAACTTTCAAATAGATGCGACAAAATCTTATTGGAATTTGGTGGCAGCAAAAGAAATTGTCAAAATATCTAAAGAATCTTTACTGCAGGCTAAAAAAATTTTGAATCTTGTGTCCAGAAAATCACGAATGAATCTGGGTGAAAAATCTGATGTTTTGCAAGCTAGAGCAGATGTTGCACGCAAGAAATTGCAACTTAAGCAAGCCCAAAATAACACCCAAATTGCTGCACGAAACTTCAATAAAAAACGCTACTTGGAATCCGAAGAGGTGAGTGAAAGTCTCCAAAAAATTGACTATTCTGCTTTAAATAAATTATCATTTGCTCTAGATATGCCAATTTCAAGAGATGATGTGAGGGCGTCTTTATCGGTTCTAAAAACTCAAATTGCCAATGCTAAAATCGAAGAAGAAAACAACAAGCCAAAATTTGATGTCTATGGATCGTATGGTTTGAAAGGTCTTGAAACCACCAGAGTTGAGGCGATAAATCAGTCATTTTCACAAAATGGCGATAATGGTTACATCGGCATGAAATTCTCAATACCAATTGCTATTGGTTTGCAATCAGACATTCGAAGAGGTGCTCGATTTAGTGCTATAGCCGCAAAGATGAATTATCGAGATAAAGTCGTTACGGCTCAAAATGAACGCCATAATTTGTTGCAAAATTTGCGTGATTACCAAGAAAATTTGCAACTTTTTAGACAAATAGAAAATCTGCAAAAAGCAAAATTGGTCAATGAAAGGAATTTGTTGAAAAAGGGCAGAACCTCAACCTATCAAGTTTTGCTCTTTGAACAAGATTATAACCGGTCTAGAATCGACACAGTAAAAACAGCTTACCAGCTTTTGAGTTTGATTGCTGATGAGGAAATTTATTAGACCTCGTGAAAAAATATTTTAAAGAACGTTTGCGCTATATGCGTCAGATAAATAATTATTCAAAATGAATTTACCAAGTTTTTCAATAGAGCGACCAGCATTCATTACCAGCATCATCGCGCTGATTATCACAATCGGGGTGATTTCATTTGGCAAGATGAGCGTCAACATGTTTCCAAACATCGACATTCCCGTCATTTTTATCGCAACAGGATATTCTGGAGCGGGTCCAAAAGAGGTTGAAACTGCGATCACAAAACCATTGGAAGGTGAAATTAGCACTATTTCGGGAATCAAGAAACTAACCTCAAAAAGCCTGCAAGATACCAGTCAAATTGTCATTACTTTCAACCAAGGTACCGACATGAAATATGCCGAACAAAAGGTTCGTGACAAAATAAACCAAACAAAACCAAGACTTCCGGATGATATCAGCGAACCAATTATTCGCAAAATTGATCCTTCGGATCAGCCAATTTTGACTGTG
>JBLHSZ010000005.1:0-19923 GCA_047627095.1 Rickettsiales bacterium | reverse complement strand
TCCTGATTTTGCGGTCTATTTGATTGGCCATTTTTGATATATTTTATTGGTTTTTTAAACTAGTCAATTTACAATGCCGACCATTATTCCTTCAGCCCCAAAATTAATCAATGATTTAAAATGACCGATCTTACAAAAGACCTAGAAAACAACGCCCCGCTTTCTGAAGCTGATAAATCATATGGATCTGATTCCATCAAAGTTTTAAAAGGTCTTGAGGCTGTTAGAAAACGCCCAGGAATGTATATTGGTGACACTGACGATGGTAGTGGTCTTCACCATATGATCTATGAAGTGGTCGATAATGCAATTGATGAAGCTTTGGCAGGGCATTGCGATGAAGTCAATGTGGCTTTGAATCAAGATGGATCTGTGAGCGTTAGTGATAATGGCCGTGGAATTCCAACTGATATTCATGAAGGTGAAGGTGTTTCTGCTGCAGAAGTTATCATGACCCAGCTTCATGCTGGAGGAAAGTTCGATCAAAATTCATACAAAATTTCAGGTGGTTTGCATGGCGTTGGTGTTTCGGTGGTCAACGCACTTTCTGATTGGCTAGAACTCACTATTTGGAGAAATGGCAAAGAACATCAAATGCGCTTTGAGCACGGTGACGCGGTTTCATCTTTGAAAATCATAGGTGACGCTAAAGGGAAAAAAGGAACTAGAGTTACTTTCCACCCTTCTGACCAAACTTTCACATCTACAGAATTCACTTTTTCTACCATCGAACATCGTCTTCGCGAACTTGCTTTCTTGAATTCTGGAGTTCGCATTGTCTTTAAAGATTGCCGCAATGCTTCTGAAGATAGCACTCCAAAAGAAGTGGTTTTATGTTATGAAGGTGGTGTTGAAGCTTATGCAAAATTCCTTGATAAAAGCAAAACTGCAGTTCACCAAACCATCGTCATCAACACACCCGAAACCAACGGAATTACTATTGAAGTTGCTATGCAATGGAATGATAGCTATCACGAAAACGTTTTGTGTTTCACTAACAATATTCGCCAAAGAGACGGCGGAACTCACTTGGCAGGATTTAGAGCCGCGATCACTCGCGTTATCAACAATTATGCTACGACTAACAAACTATTCAAAAAAGAAAAAGTTGTTTTGAGCGGTGAAGATGTTCGTGAAGGATTGACTTGTGTCTTGTCGGTAAAAGTTCCTGATCCAAAATTCTCTTCTCAAACTAAAGACAAACTAGTTTCTAGTGAAGTTCGTGGAGTTGTTGAATCTGGAGTTGCAGACAAACTAAACCAGTGGTTTGAAGAAAAGCCAGCTGATGCCAGAGCAGTCATTGGAAAAGCTTTAGAAGCATCTCACGCTAGAGAAGCTGCTAGAAAAGCTCGTGAATTGACTCGTAGAAAATCAGTTTTAGAAGTTAGTAACCTTCCTGGAAAATTGGCTGATTGCCAAGAAAAAGATCCGGCTTTGAGTGAACTTTTCATCGTGGAAGGAAACTCTGCGGGCGGTTCTGCAAAATCAGGTAGAAATCGTAAAAACCAAGCTATTCTTCCAATCAGGGGTAAAATCTTGAATGTTGAAAGAGCAAGATTTGATAAAATGCTTCAATCAACTGAGATTGGAACCATCATCACTGCACTTGGTGCAGGAATTGGTAAAGCAGATTTTGACGAAAACAAAATCCGTTATCACAAAATCGTCATCATGGCCGATGCCGATGTTGATGGATCTCACATCCGCACATTGCTTTTGACTTTCTTCTTCCGTCACATGCCAAAATTGATTGAGAAAGGATATCTCTACATCGCTCAACCACCACTTTACAAAGTGAAAAAAGGCTCAAGCGAAGTTTATTTGAAAAATGAACAAGCGCTACAAAACTACATTCTAGAAAATGTTTTAGGTGACGCAGTTCTAAAATCAACAACCGGCGACAGAGCAGGAACAGATTTGGCAGAATTCGTGGCTAAGCTTAATAAATTCAACATTTTGGTTTCTGGAATTTCTAGAATATTACCAACTAATATCGCTGAAATTGGCGCTTTAGTTGGATTGTTCGACAACTCTTGGGCAGATGATGAAGCTGAGGCAGCTGTTGTTGCCAAGAAATTGGCTGATAAATTGCAGCAAACCAACATTGATGGCGACATCACTTGGTCGAGCGAAATTGTTGCTGGAAACATCAATATTATCAAAGAAACTAGAGGCGTTAAGAACACTATTTTCATCGACAAAAATATAGTTGATGTTCCTGAAGCTCAGGCTTTGAAAACCATCTCACCTGAAATTGCAGGAGATTTTGTTGCTCCACTAGAATTGATCAAAAAAGAAGATAAATATCAAGTTTCCAGCCCAGTTGGATTGCTTGATTTGATCAATGAAATTGGCAAAAAAGGTCTTGCCGTTCAAAGATTTAAAGGTCTTGGAGAAATGAACGCTGAACAGCTTTGGGATACTACTCTTGATCCTTCCAACAGAACTTTGTTACAAGTCAGAATCAACGAATATGACGATGCTGATGAAGCTTTCTCAATTTTGATGGGAAATGTTGTTGAACCAAGACGTGATTTTATTCAAGAAAATGCTCTTAAGGTAGTTAATCTCGATGTGTAGCTGATGCAATAAGTATCTTTTAAATTACAGCATCAATACTTTTAAATAATATCGAATCCACGTGAAAAATATCTTTGATAGTTCTTTGGAGCTACTCATGGAGAGCTTTATTGATAACAATTTTAGCTTCTTTCGTAATAGCAATACCAGTTCATAGATTAAAAATAGCGCTTGGCCTAAAAGAATATTCGCCCATAATATCTTTGGTTCTAGGAATTGTTTCTGGAATTTTTGGTTCTGGATACGCATTTAAGAAGATCCTTAATAAAAAATATAAGAATTTCTCAGTCGCATTAATAAAATAAGGCTGATCTTAATCAGAAATGAGTAAGTTAGAGCAGAGGACATCTATCTAAGAAGGTGTTAAGTAAACTGAGCACTAATAGCTTTCTTGTGATGCTGCCAAAGCTGAAAGCCTAGCGATCACATCATAGATTTTGACGATTTCTTCTTTTTTCATGCCCAAATCCAAATCATTATCATCTATATTGTTCATATCGTAAAATTCCATTCCTGCTGCGTTGAGACTGACATTTCCGTCTCTATTGCCGTTTGCTCTGAATAAATTTCCAGATACTTTTCCGCCAATCAAATAGATCAAAGGTTCGGAGATAATGTTTTTTACTAGATCTCTGGTCGGGACTCCTTCTTGAATGATCGCGGCAGTGTTTTTAATACTGCCTTTGATGCTATTCATTTTATTGCGATTCTTCTTGTTTATTTCTAGAATTTCTGCGCCAGATTTGACGGTCATGACTGCCATTCCGTAGGTTCCATTGTCAGCTTTCACATAACAATAAGGATCTGATTCGATGCCATATTGTTGATATTTTTCTTTAAGCGTGAAAATGACTTCATCAACTGACTTAGCTAAAGATTCAACTCCAACTTTTTCTTTGAAATTGATATTTTCACAATTGCGATGCGTTGTAGAAATTAGCCATGGATCAAGATCGATGACTTGACAGAATTCTCTGACAATCTGATTGTAAGTATCGAAATGAACCGATTTTTTGCGTACATACCATCCCAAATTTGTGGAAGGGATTATTGGCTGTTCAATGTTTTTGAGAACATCGTCAACACCATGAGTGAAGTCATTATTAGAAATGATTAGATCTGGCTCAAACCCATCTTGGGTGGATATTTTGTCATCATTTCTGATCAATTTATCAATGGATATTTTCTGACCATTTTCTAAATCTATTTCTAGAGTGTTTTTGATTTCTTCAATCATGCTGATGATTTTGACTTCTCTTTTGCCATCTTTAGTCAGGATATTCTGCAAAGTTAGAACGTTTTCTAAATATTTGAGATTGCGGGTATGATTCTCAGAAAGAATAGCGATTTTCTGGGCATTGGGAAAATGTTGACCAAGAAAATCATCAGCATGATCTTTAGCGATTTCTCGTGATTCGGCGGATAGATTATTGGATCCAGCCGGAAAACAATTCACATCAATAGGGGCGATTTTGAATCCTGAATGGCGCAAATCAACCGAGTTGTAGAAAAGTGGATTTTTGAATTTATCAATAAAGAACTGTTCGATCTTTTCTTGATTCTGCTCGAATTTCTCCAGCAAAATTTTCAATATTGAGGTCATTTTTTTGGAATAAAATTATCGACGTAAGATTTCTCTGTGAGTTTGGCGACCTTAGGCTCAAATATTTCATATTCCCAGCCTTGTGACTTGGCATATGTGACGGCATCCTCAGAGTTTTTGAACTCCAACTTTATTTGTGCCAAAGTGTTGCTAGAAGATGTCCAGCCCATTATTGGATCAATATTGCGAGAATTGACATCTTCAAGTTGTGTCAAAATCCACAATGGTGATTTTTGGCCTGATTGGGTAGCACTTTTGGCTGGTTGATAGATTTTGACTTTCATTATTTGGATAAAATTTGTTGATAAAATTCTATGGTTTTTTGAATCATTTTTTGATTAGAAAAATTCTCAGTAATGTGTTTTGTCGCATCTTCTTGCATTTTTGATTTTTGATTTTCTTCCATGGTCAAAACTTGATCAATCTTTTGGGCTAGATCAGAGGAATCGCCAACTTCAACCAAAAATCCAGTTTTGCCGTCAATGACCGTCTCCAAAGACCCTCCAATGTTGGTAGCAATGATGACTCTGCCCATTGATCCAGCTTCAATCGCCACTCTACCAAAAGCTTCTGGTCTAATGCTCGATGAAATAACCACGTCAGACACCAAATATGCAGCTGGCATATCCTTGGTTTCTCCGACCAATTTGATTTTTCCTTGCAGATTGTTGTCTTTTATTTGTTTCTCAACTTTAGTGACAAATTGTTCATGCCCAAAAACTCCGCCAACCATTATGCAAAAGAAGTTGGGGTTTTTGACTTTTGCCAAAGCAGAAATTAGAAACTCATGTCCTTTCCAGGCGGTAATTCTGGCAGGAAGCATGACGATTTTCTTGTCATCAGGCAAATTCCATTTGGATATTAGGTCAGTAATTCTTGGTTTTGAGACTTTTGGAGCAGAAAAATAGTCGACGTCAACTCCGCGGTGAACAAGCTGGATCTCTTTGTTTTTGAGATTTTCTAAATGTGAGTAGTTTTTCTCAACATAGTTTCTGATGAAATTTGAGACCACAATGATGAATTTTGGTTTCAACATTACGGCGTTGTATTTTAGCTTCAATTGAGAGATTTTATTGCTAAATAGGCTTAAAGAATATGAGCCATGAACTGAGCTGATCATTTCACATTTATTGCCATTTTTTTGCACTCTTCTCCATGCAAAATAGGCCGACCATGCTGGGGAGCGTGAGCGAATGTGGATCAAATCAACTTGATTTTCTTCGATTATTTTAACAATTTTTCCGATGTTGGAATAGATGATGAAGGGGTTTTTGCTAACCAATGGCAGGCAAATATGCTCAACATCTGAGTTAAAGAATTGGCTGACCATCGATCCTCCATTGGACAAAACAATAGATTTGAATCCTGCTTTCTGGGTCGCTTTGGCAATATCGACAACCCCTCTTTCGACTCCCCCGCTATTTAGTGCGGGGAGAATCTGGATTATTGTTCCCGACTTGCGAGAAGGGGATCCCTGCAAAGTGGTTCGGGGCTTATGCCCCGTTTCTTTATCCTTTTCGGTGAAGCTCATTCTTATTCAACAATGATGGTTTCGTCTCTTTTTGGTCCCGTAGAGATAATTTCAACCTTCACGCCACAAAGCTCTTCAATTCTTTTGACATAGTGCAAAGCTTTTGGCGGCAATTCAGCCAATGACTTGGCGCCAGCAGTTTTGCAATTCCAACCTTCTATTTCCTCATAGATTGGTTTGATTTTTTTTTGCAAGCTGATGTTAAGTGGCAAATAATCATATCTAACGCCATCAATATCGTAGGCAACACAGATTTTTAATGTTGGCAATTTGTCCAAAACATCAAGCTTGGTCAGAACTACTGATTTTGCTGAAGAAGTTAGGACTGATTGACGAATAAGAGCAGCATCAAACCATCCACAACGACGATCTCTGCCTGTGACCGTTCCTATTTCTCCGCCTTCTACTCGTAAAAATTCTCCAGTCTCATCATCAAGCTCGGTAGGAAATGGCCCTTCACCAACTCTGGTGGTGTAGGCTTTTAGAATTCCTAAAGTTTTGTGCAAATCAGCAACCCCCAAACAACTTCCTGTGGCAACTGCTCCAGAATTTGTGTTTGATGATGTGACGAAAGGATATGTGCCGTAGCTGATATCTAAAAGTGCCCCTTGAGCTCCTTCAAACATAACTTTTCCGTCAAGAGCTTTTAGTTTTTGGGCAATTTCAAAAGATGGTCGAGCAAATTTTCTCAAAGCTTCACGAACTGATGTTAGTTCATCAAATATTTTGTTGAAATTCATATCTTCAATTCCAATGCCACGACGCAAAATGTTGTGATAGAATAACAAAGATTCAACACGAGCTTTTAGAATCTCATCATCCCATAAATCACAAATTCTGATCGCCCTTCTTCCGGCTCGATCTTCATAGGCGGGGCCGATTCCTCTGCCGGTTGTTCCGATTTTTTTAAGACCTTTTTGCTCTTCCAAATATTGATCCAAATCGCGATGGATTGACAAAATCAAACAGCAATTATCGGCGATTGCCAAGTTGTTTTCGTCGATTATGACACCATTTGCTCTGATAGTATCAATTTCGCTCATCAAAGCTTTTGGGTCCAGGACTACACCGTTGCCAATGACGGAAAACTTTCCTCGGATGATGCCGGACGGCAAAAGGCTGAGTTTGTAAGTTTTATCACCAACTTTGATGGTGTGCCCTGCATTGTGCCCACCTTGAAAGCGAACTACTGCTGAGAAATTGTCAGATAGGTAATCGACGATTTTTCCTTTGCCTTCGTCACCCCATTGCAAACCGATTATTGCTGTGTTTACCATATTTTTTAGTTTTAAAATTTTTAGAAAAGAAAATTAGTTAAAGATATTTTACTAAGTTGCAGTTTTGTCATCTGCTCTTAGCTTGAAATAGCGGCTGCAATAAGGGCAAACAATGTCATTTTTTGCGCCCATGTTCAGATAGACAAGCGGATGATTTGATGACCCTTTGTCGCCATTACAACTTATTTTTTTGTCATCCACAACAACAACCTCGACTGGTCCCATAAGAATTCTTGAATTTATTAGATTAGAATTAGATAATGCACCTCTTATTTCATTAACTAGTGAATAAGCAGCCTCTAAAAAAGAGCACCTAAACTATTTTACAAACCATTTTAATGCAAGTGAGAAAAAACATTCTAAGACTGATTTTATCAGCATCAATTGTGCTATTTGCAAATAATGTTTTTGCTGCCGAGACCAGCTTTGCAGAACCTCAAAATGGCGAAGCTAAAAGCAAAATAATCGCTAGCTTTTATGAAGGAAGTAGCCAAAAAGAACTAATCGCTGGTTTTGAAATCGAGCTTGGTGAGGGATGGACTATTTATGCTCCTGACGATTCTGGATTTGGAATTGCTCCATCTTTTGATTTTAGCGATTCTAAAAATATCAACATCTCGAAAACCTCAACGCATTTCCCTAAATCCTACACCAAAAAAGAAAACATTGGCGACATATTTATTGAATATCAAGTTTATAAAGGAAAGGTTATTATTCCTTTTGAGCTGGAAGTGATTGACGCAAAAAAAGAAACCCAATTAGAAATAAATGTGAGCTATGGTCTGTGCAAAGGAATTTGCATTCCCGCCAGCCAATCATTTTCTTTGTCAATTCCGGCCTCACAAATCGACAATGATTCTTTGGAGAAAATTCAGAAATTCTTACCCAATAAAAAAGTCTTCAATCCCGACCAAATTGTCAAAAAAACCACCAAAGATTCTCAAAAGATCAGCATTTTCAAGGCGCTAATAATTGCTTTTATCGGCGGAGTAATTTTGAATATCATGCCTTGTGTATTGCCAGTTTTGTCGATCAAACTGCTTAGTGTCATCAATCACAGTCAATCTAAAACCAGCAAAATCCGCTTCGCGTTTTTTTCCACCATTTTAGGAATTGTCTTTTCTTTTGCCATTTTCGCTGTTGTTGCGGTGATATTAAAATCACTTGGAAGCGCAGTGGGTTGGGGGTTTCAATTCCAAAATCCATATTTCTTAATTTTTCTGATCACTGTTTTGATTATTTTTGTTGCTAACTTGTTGGATCTTTTCGAATTTAATTTTGGAAGCTCTTTGGGTTCTGTTTTGAATAATGAAATTTCTAAAAAAGAAAAAAATCGTAGTGTTTTTATTCCAAATTTCTTCTCAGGAATTCTAGCGGTTCTGCTCGCAACTCCTTGCTCTGCACCTTTTGTTGGCGTGGCTGTTTCTTTTGCTCTGGGGTCTGACGTTAAAGAAATTTTCCTGATTTTTGGATCAATGTCTTTGGGATTGTCGTTGCCTTATTTGTTTTTGATTGCCTTCCCAAAATCCGTTAAATTGATGCCAAAACCGGGTGCCTGGATGCTAAAAATCAAACAATTGATGGCAGGATTTTTGCTGGCAACTGTTGCTTGGTTGATTTATGTTTTGATTGACAATATTGGGCTTATTGCGGCAGCTTCAGCGGCAATTTTAGCTCTGTTGATTTTGTTGTTTTTCAAGATTGTCCACAAATCTCATTTGAAAAACCAAGAAAAATCATTCTCAAAAAAGCAAATTGCAACGATCGTGATCGTATTTTCTTTTCTGGTTTCATCGATTTTTATTATTCCAAACTGCCTAGCTTATTTGGATGACATGATGGAAAAATCGCAAGCTCAATATTGGATAAAATTTGAAGAATCAGAAATTCAAGGATTGGTTGATGAGGGAAAAGTTGTAGTGGTCGACATCACTGCTGACTGGTGTATCACTTGTAAGGTTAATAAGCTTTTGGTTTTAGACACGGACGTGATTAAAGATCAGCTAAAAAAACCCAATATCATCGCCATGCGCGGAGATTTGACAAAGCCAGATGAAGATATTTTCAATTTCATGCGAAAATACAATCGCTACGGAATTCCTTTCAACCTCGTCTTTGGTCCAAATGCTCCAAAGGGGATTTTAATTTCTGAACTAACCAGCAAAGACGAATTGCTTGGTGCAATCAAACAAGCTTCACAACAATAAATTTAAAAATGACTGATCTAACAAAACTAACTCTAAGACAAGCAATTTCTGGCTTAAAAAATAAAGATTTTAAAGCGATTGAACTCAATCAAGCCTACATTGACAATTCAATTTTGGGGCGAAAATACAATGCTTTTGTCACCGAAACTTTCGATGGAGCCTTGGCTTCGGCGAAAATTGCTGATGAGAATATTGCCAAAAATAGCGCACGAGAATTGGAAGGAGTTCCTTTGGCGATCAAAGATTTGTTTTGTACAAAAGATGTTAGAACTACTTCTGCTTCGAAAATGTTAGAAAATTTTGTTCCTGGATATGAATCATCAGTGACACAAAAACTTTGGAATTGTGGCGCTACCATGATTGGAAAAACAAACATGGATGAATTTGCCATGGGATCAACCAATACTACCAGTTATTTTGGACCAGTTATTAATAATGTTAAAAAAAATAATAGCGACGAAGATTTGGTTCCTGGTGGATCTTCAGGAGGATCTGCGGTTGCAGTTTCTGCAAATCTGGCCATCGCTTCAACAGGATCAGACACTGGAGGATCGATTCGTCAACCAGCCAGTTTTACTGGAACTGTGGGAATAAAACCTACCTATGGTAGATGCTCAAGATATGGGATGGTAGCTTTTGCAAGCTCGCTTGATCAGGCTGGAGTTTTTACAAAAGATGTTGCTGATGCGGCTCTTTTGACCAAAATCATTTCAGGATATGATGACAAAGACTCAACCTCAATCATCAAAGATGTTCCTGATTTTGATGCACTTTTGAAAAGTGATGTTCGTGGCAAAAAAATTGGAATTCCAAAAGAATATCTAAATGACAATTTGCCTGAAGAAATCAAAAATTTGTGGGATCGTGGTGCAAAATTGCTTCAGGATAACGGGGCTGAAATTGTCAATATTTCTCTACCTCACACCAAATATGCTGCTGCGGTCTATTATATAATTGCTCCTGCCGAAGCATCTTCAAACCTTTCAAGATATGACGGAGTTCGATACGGACATCGTACTGATATTGAAGGATTATCTTTGGATCAGATGTATGAAAAAACCAGAGCCGAGGGTTTTGGAAATGAAGTTAAAACCAGAATTATGACTGGAACTTATGTTTTGTCTTCTGGATATTACGATGCTTACTACAAAAAAGCGCAGCAAGTTCGTCGTTTAATTTTGGAAGATTTTCAAAATGCTTTTGCAAAAGTTGATGCTATTTTGGCTCCTGTCGCACCTTCAGCAGCATTTACACTTGATAAATCAAAAATTGAAAGTGATCCGATTGCGATTTATTTAAATGATGTTTTCACCATTCCTTCTAGCCTTGCTGGACTTCCAGCAATGTCAATTCCTTTTGGATTTGATAAAGATGGTTTGCCACTTGGTTTGCAAATTATTGGCAATCATTTTGATGAGCAAACTATTTTGGATGTGGCTTTAAATTTAGAATTGTCTAATAAATAATAATCTAATTCAGATTTAATTAAAAAAATAGGTCGGAACCATATTGGTTTTTGACCTATTTTTTTAATAAAATTAGATATCCTTTGTTTTTAATAATCTAGAAAAAATAATATTATTACCCCTAGAATACATCGTTATTTTTAATCTTATTTTTTTACTAAAAAAACCTAACCTCTCAAAACTCTCAAAACTTTTTCAACATTTGAAATCGGCGTATGTGGAAGAACTCCATGACCCAAATTGAAAATAAACGGTTTATCTGAAAAATGATTGAGAATATTTTTTACCTCTTTTTCGACCTCTTCCTCACTGCCATTTGAAAGCAAGATATTATCCATATTCCCTTGAATAATTCTTTTATGCTTTTCTTGTAAAATTTCTTTTGCCCATTTTTTTGGCAGCATTTGATCAATCGCCAAACAAACATCTGGAATATTCAAAGCAACATTTTCATATCCAGCTCCTGCACTTCTTGTGAAGAGAATTATTGGAAATTCTGGATGTTTTTTTCGGACATTTTCGATGATTTTCTTATTTGGTTCGATCACCCATTTTTGAAATTCAGCTTCTGGCAAAACTCCAGCCCAAGAATCAAATATTTTTACCACTTCAACACCTGCTTCAATTTGTTTAATCAAATAAAGCGAGATTGATTCAACCAAAATGTCGATTAGTTTTTGAAAAAATCCAGGATTGGATATTGCTAGCATTCTAATATTTTCATAATTCTTGGAACCTTTTCCCTCAACCATGTAGGTTGCAATCGTCCAAGGTGATCCAGAAAAGCCAATTAGAGTGGTTTTTTCATCTAATTTAGACTTGGTTAGATTAATAGTCTCAAAAACCGGTGAGAGGTGTTTTTCGATGTTATTTAGATCTAGATTCAATAAATCTTTTTCATTGAGGGTTTTTTGTAATTTTGGTCCTTCATTTTTTACAAATTCAACTTTTACACCCAGTGCGTCAGGAATAACTAAGATGTCTGAAAATAATATTGCTCCATCAAATCCAAATCTTTCAATTGGTTGTAATGTAATTTTGCTGGCTAGTTTTGGATTGTAGCAAAGTTCTAGAAAATTTGAAACTCCAGACCTTATTTCTCGGTATTCTGGAAGATATCTTCCTGCTTGTCTCATCATCCAGATTGGAGGTGTTTCTAATTTTTCTCCTTTTAATGTTCTTAATATTTTTTTCATTTCGATCTAGTTTTATTATTATTTAATAGGAGCACTATTTTGTTTAAAAAAGTTATTAACAAAATAATTAACAAAAAAAATGTTAATAACTTTGTTAATAACTAGTTTTTAACCTTTATTTAAAAGGATTTGGATTATTAATAAATCTTTACTAACAAAAAATAAATCCATCAAAATTTTTTATTAACTGTTAATAACTTCGTTAATAACCAATTAAGTATGTTGATAACTATCCTTTTATCTTCAATTGTTAATAAACTCAATTTTATCAACAAGTTATTAACATTTTTATTAACAAAATATGAAAGACAGAATATTTAAAAAATTATCGGATAATTTAACCATCAAAAATCTGGAAGTAATAAATCAATCTTATTTGCATCAAGGACATGCAGGTGATGATGGAACTGGAGAAACTCATTTTGATGTCGAAATTTCAGCGGAGGAATTGTCAGGAAGTAGGGTAGAAAATCAAAGGAAAATTAATCAAATTTTGAAAGAAGAGTTTGAAAAAAACGGACTTCATGCTTTGTCGATAAAAATTGTTTAGTTGTTTTATTTTTTAATAAAATAAAATTTTATTTGAATTATCAATGAGGTTTTTCTTTTTCTAACCCTTGCTCTCCCACTAAATTTATTGATGAAACTTTATCTACCAAGGAAGGTTTGGGGGTTTCTTTTATTAATTCTATTAATTTTAATTCTAATTTATTAATAGTTTCAATTTTTTTCCCTAAACTTTTTTGATCTCTAAACATCTCTGATTTTGTGGTAAATATTTCTTTTAAATATTTTAATAGATTAGAAGTTTGATCGTCCACAGATAATATTTTTGGAATACACTCATCTTGCGCTAAATATGTTTCTTTAAGAAGAAGAGGGTTTTTGTTTCTTTCTCCATTCAAATAAACTAAGCATCCTGATTTTACTAAATCTCCTAGAATTGAATAATAATCTTCTATTTTATTAAATTCAGCCGTTCCTATTGCTGAAATCATTTTTGTGGCAAGAGCAAGATCCCTTCTCTCTTTGTAAATAGGGCTTTCTTTGCCAAACTCATTTTCTATTTCTCTTTCTATTAAATCAGGAACATAAAAAATCTGTACGCCACTTTCCATTAAAGAACCTAGATTTGGAACTGATATTTTATTTTCATGATCAATTTTCAAATTAGTATCACATGTAAATTCAGTTTTATTGCGTTCTAGTTTTTCAAATTTTTCATCTTTATCAAATTGATAAATAGTCCCTTTTTTGTAATCAGGAATTTTGTAATAAATGATATGGGAAGAATTTTCTGTGCAGTTTTGAGTTATGCGATTATTCCTTGGTACGCAGTATGAATAAGCCTGTAAAAGGTTATTGGTTAGAAATATTGTATTCTTATCTAAAAATTGATCGAAATGTGGTTTTAATTCCCCTTCACCTATTATTTGGCTAGTTGCATGGTAAAGATAATTATTTCCGGAATTGTTGGGATTCATGTCAATTTTACTAATTTACAGAATAATAATGTTAAATTGATATTTAATACTTCTTGAAAATATTTTTCAATTCATCAATTTTTTTTTCAATATCAGAATCATTTTTCAAACTTAATGTTTCGCGAACACAGCTATTCAAATGTGTCTCTAATATTTCAGCTTGAACTGAGATAACAGCAGATTTAACAGCGTTTAATTGTTGTAAAATATCCATACAATATCTTTTATCTTCGATCATTTTTTGAATTCCTAAAATCTGACCAGAAATTTTTTTTAATCTAGTAAGTTCTTTTGAATTATCAGGATGATTTTTATCGCAGCATTCTTTGGTTTTCTTAGTCATCAGTTTTTTAAATTAAAAGTTCAAATAAATAGGCAAAAAATAATCCAATTAAATACAAAATAACTGACATCCAAAAAACCCATTTGTTGAATTTTTTTAGTCCAACACAAGCTTTCGCCTGAATTGGATCTATCGGACAAGATTGATTTTTTTTGTAAGTAAAATATCCCGAAATAAAGAGCATTATTGCTGCAATAATAAATAATTCATTTTTATGATTTGAAAGCCAAATCAATTGTGGAACATTTGAAACCAATCCCGCCATTACTGCGCCCATGCCCAGTGAAATCAATAAAGCAGGAAGTGCACAGCACAGTAGGGTTGAAAAAGAAGTAAATAAAGTTGCGATGCTGATTATTATATCTTTTGTTTTTCTCATATTTTTGTTCAAAATAACGGGGATCCCTACAAAGTAGGTCGGGGACAGTTCCCCGTTTTTTAAAATAATTATTTAAAAAGTTATTCCAATTCCAATGTTAAGCTCATTTCCTCTGGAAAGAGATAAACTTTGAACATATTCATAAATCGGAAATTTGTATTCCGCCCGAAACATGATGTTTTCTTTGTACAAAACCAATATGGGTCCAGTGTGGACTCTTCTTCCTCCGGTGATTTGATTGTTCAGACCAACACCTTTTTCAATATTTCTCGCCGACACATCCCAAAGCAAAAACATCCCAGTATTAGTTTCGTTATTATGAATTGGATGATAGCCAAAATTGATATCTAATCCGAGTTCATTTCCTTCATTTATTCCTCGATCTCCTCGATTATTATTCCAATAAAACAGATCGTAAAGGTGATAAAATTTGGGATTTTCAATAGAATAGGAGAGACTTAAACCCAAATCTGCACTGCCATCTGAAATTGGTAAATTGCCCTTTGAACTACCGGTTGGAATTCTGATCGACGGAGTGAGACTCAAATTCGATGTCAAAGCACCTTTATTTGAATATTTTTTAAGAGGGAGTCCCAGAATCAAATCACCGATCCCTTGTGTACTTTCTTTTTTGCCGTCACTGCTGATGGTTTTTTGAATGTAGGGAATTTTAAAAGTCGCTCTAATAGATTTATCAAAAGTGTAGACACCTTCAAACCAGGTTTTATTTATTGAAGATCTTTGATTTGCAGAATTATCAATTTTTGAATCTTTATTGATCAATTTTCCAGATCCATAATTTTCATGACGAACCTGAAATCCATATCCACCATCCCATCTTGGAGCCATATCCATAACCGGTTGGTGGGCATTGGATATGGATGGTAGCAATAAAAATGTGACAAATAATAAATGTTTTTTTCCCATCACTATTTCGGATTATATGTTGAAATTTCCCCGGCTTCATTTGTCACATAAGCTTTGATTGGTTTATATCCTCCAGATTCTATTTTTTCAAATATCACATCCAAATTTGCTTCAAACCCTTCTTTAATGGCAATTGTCACTCTTTGATTTTCAATATTCACCAGCGACCCTTTTTTATTGAATTTGTTGGTATCAACAAAATCTAGCTTAGACAATTTTTTCTGAACTCCATAAGAACAAAAAGAACAAACTACACCACTAACAATCAAAATCACTTCATTTTGTTTGGGCTTGATATTTTCCTCTTTTAGATGGTTAGCTATTTCACCAGTTTTACCTTTGTGGCCATCTGCATGGTTGGCTAAGGAATTATTTGTTGATGAAAAAAACAATAATAATGCGAAGAATATTTTGAGAGTGCGAGTCATTTTTATTTTATTAAAAATTAATAATAAAACACATACTATGTTAGAGTATAAATTAAGGCAAGACAGAAAGAAATATCTTTGAATGGCGTTACTCATAAAGATCACCTAATTTGAATGGCAGAACCTTATATATCATCATCTCACTCCAAACTTTGGAGTGAGGGAGATAAAACTGTAAATTAATAATATTTCCTAAGTGGGTAATTAATTTGCCCACTCATTTTGAAAAAGAGCCATATTCTTGCTAAAATTCCAAAAACACCCACAGCTATAAATTGTCACAATTGTGATAATAGATTCTTTTAGAAAGTTCCCCGATCTATTCACGACAGGGCAGATGCAAAAAGCGATGAAAGAAAAGTAGAAATATTTGAAAAAGCACAGATATAATAACAGGTCTTTTGGATAATAGTTTAATAGTGAGTCAGCAAGAAACTAATTTTAAGATTAAATTGCCATTTTTTGAAGTTATTAGAAAAGTAAACGACATATCAAAATCTGATCAATTTAATTAGCCATTAATCGCCTCATCTTGAAGTTTCTCAATTGTCGAAGCCGCCGACTCAGCCAACTCATACATTTCCTTCAATTCTTCAAAACTAAAAGGAGCCTGTTCTGCCGTTCCTTGAACTTCAATAATATTTCCACCTGACAAAACAAAATTAATATCAGTGTCACATTTGCTATCTTCAGCATAATCCAAATCAGTCACACTCATCCCTTTATAAATTCCACAAGAAACCGCACTAACCTGATTGATTATTGGTGATTTATCCAAAACACGATTATAAATCAATTTATTAATCGCAATACTAAGCGCAACAAATCCTCCCGTGATTGAAGCACAGCGAGTCCCTCCATCAGCTTGCAAAACATCACAATCAATAATGATCTGTCTTTCACCCAATTTCTTCAAATCAACTGCAGCTCTCAAGGATCTGCCGATCAATCTTTGAATTTCCATCCCTCTGCCATTTGGAGATTTGCGATTCACATCACGCATATTTCTGCTGTGAGTTGATCTTGGAAGCATTGAATATTCAGCAGTAATCCAACCTTCACCCTTTCCGCGCAAAAATGGAGGAATTTTCTCTTCCACAGTCGCAGTACACAAAACCTTAGTATTGCCAAATTCAATAATACACGAACCTTCGGCATAATTATTAACATTGGTGGTGATTTTTATTTCACGAAGCTCATCGCGTTTTCTCTTTGAAGGGCGCATATTTTTATTAATTAAGTTTTAAGATGGTTATTTAGTTAAAATTTTCCGCAAATGATTAATGTAGATAGATGCTCCAACGGCAGGAATCTCTTGGTTGATCAAATATCTCCCCCCCCTTGCAATTGGATAAGAAAAGCTGCCCGAGAAAACAGTAAATCCAATTTGTTGGTGATAATAAAACTCATCATCACCGAAAATATCTACGGAGAATTCAATTTCTGGATGATTATTCTGAGTCGCAATAATGGTTTTCTGCCACTTTTCCAACTGCTCCAACGTTTCCTTATTTGCCCCTAATCTAGAAATCACCTCACTGATTTTAGAAAAATCACCATTCTCTAAAGCCAAATAAACAAAATCATCTTGGTATTTTCCACCCAAATTCTTAATTTTCGAAATATTTTTACTAATAATAGCCGCTTTTAATTCAGCAACATTATCCACTTCCATGCCCCCAAGCAAGATATCTAAAAACCCAGGACAGCAAAAATTAATCATCAACCCAGAAAGACCAACCTTCTTCAAAGATAGAAGAGTAAGCTCAATTATTTGTGAATTTGCTTCACAAGAATTCAATTTTTCATCCCTACCTACAAGCTCAATTCCAACTTGTGTCAATTGACGGTCAGCATAAAGATTGTCGGTTTTGGTTTTAAGAACATCTCCCACATAGCAAAGCTTGATTGGAGATGGAACAGTCTTCAGTTTCGTTGCGACCAATCTAGCGATTTGCGGAGTGATATCCGATCTCATCACTAAGGTTTTTCCTGAAAAGTTATCCACCATTTTAAAGGATTTTTTCTTGGTTCTACTATTTTCTAGGCTTTCTTCAAATTCCGCCAAAGGTGTTTTGATCAGCTGATAGTCAGCATCATAAAAACTATCAAGCAAAGTATTGATGGTTTGTTGATTAATTTTTGCCTCATCACCCAAAAGATCATAAAATCCAATCGGCAGAAGATATTTTTGATTTTGCATATTTTGATTTATTTATTTTTTAAAAATTCTTTAATTGCGAGCAGATGCGCCCAAGTGTCTCTTTTTTTAGAAGGTTGGCGAATCAAATAAGATGGATGAAAAAGAACGGTGGATTGAGTTGTTTCTTTCAAATATTGATTCTGATAATCGAAGAATTTTCCACAAGATTTGCTGATCGGATCATTAATATTCAAAATATCAGCCATTGCTGTTGATCCCATTAAAACAATCAATTTGGGATTCATCAGGGCAATGTGTTTTTCTACAAATGGTTTACACATAGCAAGTTCATCTTCTGTCGGACGGCGGTTTCCTGGTGGTCTCCAAAACAATGTGTTGGTGATGTAGAGCTCTTTTCTCTCAAAGCCAATGGCCTTAAACATAGAATTTAGTAATGATCCTGCATCTCCACAAAAAGGAATTCCTTGCAGATCTTCGTTATTTCCAGGCGCTTCACCAATAATCATGATGTCAGAGGAAGGATCCCCATCGCAAAAGACAGTATTGGTTGCCATTTTCTTGAGTGAACAACCATCAAAATCTCGAACTGCTTTTTCTAATTCTTCAATAGTTTGACATTTTTCTGCATCGGCCTTGGCTTTAGCAATATTCTGATTGATTGAAATCAATGGTTGTGAATTTTTCGGCTGATCTTTTTGTTTTTCTGCCAACTTCGAGACAGCACCAAAAGTCGTGATGCTTTTATTAAAATTATCATTTGGTCGTGAATTTGGAGCAGAAATGATTGATGTCTCTTGAATTTCCGGGGATTTTCTATTCAGCCGATTGATAGCGACCTCGCTGATGATCTCATCAACTCCTGCCCCTAAATAAGTTTGTAATAATTTTATTTCACTCATAATTAATAACTAATAATTCATCACTAAAAACCTATTCCTCGGTAGCTTTTGCAATCTTCTTAATAAATTCACGAAAATCACTAGTTTTCTCAAAATTTTTATAAACAGAAGCGAAGCGAACATAAGCTACTTTATCCAAACCTTCCAGAGCTTTTAGAGCTTTGTCCCCAAGACTTGTAGAATCAATTTCAGTCTGACCTTCGGTTTCTATTTTGCGAACAATATTATTGACCAATTTATCAACTTGCAAAGGGCTAACCGGTCTTTTACGAACAGCCATTTCAACCGATCTTTTCAGCTTATCAGAATCAAATATTTTTTTCTCACCACTTTTTTTAACAACGAGAATTTCTTTTAATTGAACTCTTTCAAAGGTAGTAAACCTTGAATCACAATCAGGACAATATCTCCTTCTTTTGACTGCATCTCCATCGTCAGAAATTCGGCTATCACGCACTTGGCTTTCAAGATTTCCACAAAAAGGACATTTCATAATAATTACGGGTTATTAGTTACTATTCACAAATAATAGCAAGAATTGTTCAGACAGGATTATTGGCAAAAACTTTTTAAAGTCAGCATTAAAATCAGGCTAAAATAGGAGAGCCTATGGAGACGAGTATCGGCAAATTGGGGCGTAAAATTACTTCTTTGCCCTTTCAACATAGGTAGCATCTTCGGTGCGAACAACGATTCTATCTCCAGATTCCACAAAAGCAGGAACCATAACCCTAACCCCATTTTCTAGGACAGCAGGCTTGTAAGAAGAGCTGGCAGTTTGGTTTTTGACCACTGCGTCAGCAGACTCAATTTCCAAAGTCACATGTTCCGGCAAAAGAACATTAATTGCTTTATCATTGCAAAATTCAACCCGAACTTCCATTTCATCTTGCAAAAATGGCAAAGCATCGCCCAATAATTCTTTATTGAAATTGTGCTGTTCAAAACTTTCCATATCCATAACCACCAAATCATCACCATCCATATATTGATATTGGAACTTTATGAATTCCAAATGAGCTTTTTCAATATCATCTGAAGATGAAAAACGAGTATTAGTTTTAGTCCCTTGTGTAATGTTTTTTAATTCGGCCTGAATGTATGCGCCACCTTTTCCAGGCTTGACATGATCTCTTTTTAAAACCACCCAAAGACCTTTTTGATATTCAATGACATTCCCAACACGAAGTGAATTAGCGTTTATTCTCATAATATTTTTAAAATAAAGTGGATTCTTTAGAAAGTAGAAATTCTCTTTTGCAGAGCAAGTTTGTGAGTCATTAGTATCCGGTTGAAAAATTAAACTCGGCGTAGATCATAACAAAGAAAGGGAGGTGCTAGACTTCCAGTGTTTTGGTTTATCTACCAAACTCCCAATATAGTTATTGTGAGGACCTTTTTTGCTGCAATCCAGTCCATAAACTTATGAACATTCATGT
>JBLHSZ010000004.1:0-20055 GCA_047627095.1 Rickettsiales bacterium | reverse complement strand
AGTTTAATCACTTTTATCATCTCTACTGAAGTGGCGATGCAGTTCAACAAAGAAGCTGTCGGGTTTCAGTTTACTGAAGTTTTTTCGTTTATTTCTGGCTCTGAAATTAAATATCGCGTAGGAATTGACGGTATTTCACTTCTAATGATCCTTTTGACAACATTTTTGACTCCAATTTGTTTGTTAGTGAGTGTGAATTCAATCAAAAGCAGAGTTAAAGAATATGTAGTTTGTTTTTTAGTTTTGGAAAGTTTTGTGATCGGATCTTTTGTATCGACTGATTTGATTTTGTTCTACATTTTTTTTGAAGCGATGTTGATCCCAATGTTCTTGATTATTGGCATTTGGGGCGGGAAAGATCGCGTTTATGCTTCTTTCAAATTTTTCCTCTACACTCTTCTTGGTTCGGTTTTATTTCTGATTGCCATTATCTATGCCTACAATATTGCCGGAACTTCGGACATTGTGATTTTGAAAAGTAAATTGTCACTTCTTGATCTTGGAATTCAAAAATGGTTATTTTTGGCATTTTTTGTCTCTTTCGCGGTTAAAATTCCGATGTTTCCTTTTCACACTTGGTTGCCTGACGCCCACGTTCAAGCTCCAACGGCGGGTTCTGTGATTTTGGCTGGTATTTTGATCAAACTTGGTGCTTATGGATTTTTGAGATTCTCTCTGCCTTTCTTTCCTGATGCTTCGGTTTTCTTCGCTCCGATGATCTTCACTTTGAGTGTCGTTGCGATCATCTACGCTTCAATTGTGGCTTTGATGCAAGAAGATATGAAAAAAATGATTGCCTATTCGTCAGTGGCTCACATGGGTTTTATTACCATGGGTATTTTTGCTTTCAATATGCAGGGAATTCAAGGTGCTGTCGTTCAAATGATCAGTCACGGTTTGGTTTCATCTGCTTTGTTCCTTGGTGTCGGGGTAGTTTATGATCGTATGCACACTAGAAACATTGCTGATTATGGTGGTTTGGTCAGTAAAATGCCAAAATATGCTGGATTCATGATGCTATTTACTATGGCGGCAGTAGGACTTCCCGGGACTAGTGGTTTTGTTGGCGAGTTTTTGACAATTATTGGTGCTTTTCAGGTCAATAAATTGGTGGCAATTCTTGCTGCCGTTGGAGTTGTTTTAGGTGCGACCTACATGCTTTGGCTGTATTCAAGAGTTATTTTTGGAGAAGTTAAGAATGAAAAACTAAATGACATCAAAGATGTTAATAGAGTCGAGTTCTTGGTTCTGCTTTCAATTTCTGTGCTGATTCTGTTGATCGGAATATATCCATCAGTTGTGCTTAGATTTTTAGACGTTCCGGCACAAGAAATCATTAATTCATTCAAATAAATTTAATCATGAATATCCTCGCATTCCTACCTGAATTGATACTTTTTGTTGGCGCCTTGGTGCTTTTGATGGTTGATGTTTTCTTTGGCAAAAAAACCAGCAATATGCCAAGAATTTTATTTATTATTGCCATTAGTATTTCTGTTACTGCTCTTATTTCGATTTTCATTAATTATGATTCATTCTATTCAGCTTTTGATGGAATGTTTTACAGCACTAGATTCACCTCTTTTGTCAAAATAGTGGCTGTGTTGATTCTGACTTTTGTGATCTTTATTTCTGCTGACTTTGTTGAGAGTGAAAAACGGATTAGTTCAGAATTTTTGGCTTTGATGATGATTGCTACAGTTGGTGGTATGTTGATGATTTCATCCAACAATCTATTACCGATCTACATGGCGTTGGAACTTCAGGCTTTGTCACTTTATCTGCTTGCTGCAATTAAACGTGATTCTATCAAATCCTCTGAAGCTGGGGTTAAATATTTCTTACTTGGTTCGGTTGCATCGGGATTGTTATTATTTGGTATTTCATTGATTTATGGATTTTCTGGAACCGTTGATTTGAATGGACTTGCCAGCTATTACCAACACAATGCTGGAAATATTCCAATTGCTTTGTTTTTAGGATTTACTTTGGTGATCATTGCAATTCTTTTTAAAGTTTCTGCCGCTCCTTTTCACATGTGGACACCCGATGTTTATGAGGGTTCAACCACGATTGTGACAACTCTATTTGCTTCTCTGGTCAAATTCATTTCGATCGTAATCTTGGTTAGGCTGTATTTCACCCTGACTTTGGTTTGGCCAGATATGTATCAGATAATAATTGTGGTAGCTATATTGTCTTTGATTGTTGGTGCTTTTGGTGCGATCAAACAAACTAATTTGAAAAGATTATTGGCTTACAGTGCGATTGGTCATGTTGGGTTTGTTTTGGCTGGATTAGCGGTAGGTGACATTGCCTCCATTAGGGCAATTATGCTTTATGCCACAATCTATGCCAGCGTCTCATTGGGTGCTTTTGCTTTTTTGATGATGCTTCAAGATGATGATGCTGACAAATCAGTCGATGCCAAGAATGATCATATTTATCAGCTATCTTCTATTGCTGGGCTTGCTAAAACTAGTCCAAAAATCGCTATGTCACTGGCGACAATCATGTTCTCAATGGCGGGAATTCCACCTCTTGCTGGATTTTTTGCTAAATTCTACATTCTGATTTCAGTGGTTGGTAAGGGATTTTATACTTTGGCGATAATTGCGGTATTGTGCAGTGTTGTGAGTGCTTTTTATTATCTGCGAGTCATTAAGATTGTTTATTTTGATTCCAAAAATGCTGAACAAAAAAACATTTCTTTAGTGATCAATAATGCTGCTATCGTTTTGATTGTGATGGCTTTGGCTAATTTGTTCTTCTTAGCATATTTAGATCCTTTGACTAAGGTGATTGCTGGGTTGCTCTAGAGTTAGACTGATGCACAGTTAGTGTGAAAAAATAAGCTCTAAATCATTCTGATAAATCTTGCTTAATTTGATGGCATGGTTTCATCTATTAGCATCTCTATTCCCTATTTTGTTATCCTTATTTCTCACTTTGTCATCTTTGCTAAGGCTTGGATCTACAAGGTCGTGATGTTAAACTCATGATTTTAGTTTTTGTTTAAGACCTCATGGATCCCCGCCTTCTCGAGGATGACACAATGGAAGTGTGAGGATTAGCAAAGTGGGGAATAGAGATGCTAATAGATGAAACCATGCCATTGAATTAGGTTGTTTTTTTAGGGATTAAAAGGTAGAAAGGAAGGGAAATGAGGAATAAAAAGGGATGAATTTTAGACATAAAAAAACTGCCACAAACTAATTGTTTGTGGCAGTTTTTTTGTGAAAATCTAGAAAAGTGATTTTCTTTGAGTTTTTAGCTTACAATTCCGCCAACGATTCTTTTGCAAGCGCCTTTTGGAAGGTAGATCCACTCGTTTTTGTCGCCATCAGTTTTTGCAGATCCAGCGCAAGAATGAGCGCCATCTTTGCTTGAACAATCATTTTGAGCTGCCTTTACAACACCGTAGCATTTTTCCATTTTAGAGCTTTTAGCTAAAGCTGGAGTAGTAGCAACTGCAATTGATGCAACACCAAGAATTACTGAAGAGATAAAAGTTTTTTTATTCATTTTTAAAAAATTAAAGTTAATAAGCGGCGATCATGATAATTAGTAATGTTTTAAAATTCTACTTCCTTTTCCAATTTTTTGACTATTTCTAATTGTCTTTAAAACAAAAGAAGTAGCTTTCTTGAATGAGTTTTCCAGTTCAAATCCTTGACTTATGAAACAGGCAATCGCAGTCGCTAATGTGCAACCAGTTCCGTGAATTTCTCCAAGATCTAATTTTTTATTTGTGAAGGTTTTTTCTGTCCCATCCTCTTTAAGTAAGAAATTGAAGATTTTATCTTTCGAATCTAAATGACCGCCTTTTATTAAGACATTTTTGACGCCAATTTCTTTAATTTTTCTGGCCGCAATTTTGACATCTTCCAAATTGTTGATTTTCATAGCTGATAAAATTTCTGCTTCCGGAATGTTTGGGGTAGTCAAAAATGAGTGGGAAATTAGTTTTTTTAACGATTCTAAAGCATCTTTTTTGAATAGGATGTCACCAGAGGTGGAAACCATCACTGGATCAGTGATGATGGGAATATTTTTAGCTTTTTCTTCTAGGATTTTGGTGACTTCATTGGTTATTTGTGAATTTCCAAGCATGCCAATTTTTATGGCATCAATTTTTATATCCTCAATCACCGCTGCGATTTGTTTGGCGACAAAATCTATTGGAGGATAAGAAATGTCAAAAACTTTTTGGCTATTTTGTGCAGTAAGACAAGAAATTGCTGAAGCACAATATGTTTTTAGTGAAGTTGCGGTTTTTATGTCAGCTTGCACTCCGGCGCCACCACAAGAGTCTGAACCAGCGATAATAAGTATCTTGTTCTTCATTTTGGGGATTATTTTTTGAATTTAATTCACTTTAACAAACGCCCCGTGGGGATGTTTGTCAGTTTGTTGCTTTTCGTGATTCCAAATTATGGATTGATATTCACAGAATTAGTTTGATCTTCTCTAAATTTCTCTAGTTTCTTGGCCAATTCTTCATCGTTTAAAGACAAAATTGCAACGGCTAAAAGAGCAGAGTTCTTTGCTCCAGCTTCACCAATAGCAAGAGTTCCAACTGGAATTCCATAAGGCATTTGTGCAATCGAAAGAAGACTGTCAATTCCATCTAATGATTTGCTTTTGATTGGAACTCCAAGAACTGGAATTGTGGTCATTGCAGCTACCATTCCTGGAAGATGTGCTGCTCCACCAGCTCCAGCAATTATTATTTGGATGCCATTTTCTTTAGCATTTTTGGCAAATTCTACAAGTCGATCAGGAGTTCTGTGAGCTGAGACAATTTTGGTTTCATAGGATACTTGAAATTGATCTAGAACTTGGCAGGCTGTTTCCATGGTCGGAAAGTCTGATTTGCTGCCCATTATTATTGATATTTTATTTTTCATAAATTTATTTGTAAATTTTACTACGATGGTTGATTTCGAAGACTAGGATTAATAATTCCTTTTCCTTTAAATCACAACTTATTCGATAATCGCCAATACGATATCGCCACAAACCTTTTAAATTGGAGGATAGTGGTTTTCCAAATGATCTTGGGTAATTACAACTCCTCTTTATTTAAATAATTTAATATTTCCTCTTTTGTTTGGTGATCTAATTTAGAAAAAATCTTTCGCGATTTTTTACTAAGGGTTATTTTCCACATGCGGTGATGGGTTTTGGTTATTATTTTAGTGTGATGTTAAATTCTTTAGCAATTTCCTCGATGGTGTAAGATTTTTGTCTGGTTTTATTGTGTTCTTTTAGGTATTTTATTCCCAATCGGTAATCATTCCAATCCTCTAATTTTTCTTGGACAGCTTTTTTTACTAGCCAAGATTTTGTTCTGTCTTCTTCTTTGCAGAATTGGTTGATGATTTTATCTAGTTCATCAGGCACTCTAACAGTTAAAACTGACATTGCATTTTTAATTAAATTAATAATGCGAACATTGTAATACGTGTAATACAATGTAGTCAATTATTTATTATCCAGATCTGAGGTTAATTTAATAAAGCAATCACCTCTTACCTCAAAGTTTTTCCATTGATCGAAGGAAGCTGATGCGGGAGAAAGGAGGATGGTTTTTTCTGATGCTGAATCTTTTAAAGCAAGTTGGTAAGATTTTTCAAAAGCGTTTTCTAGAGTTTCACATTTAAAATATTGAACTTTTCCTTCCAAGGTTTTGGCAAATTCTTCTGAAGCATCACCGATTAGGAAAGCACATTTTACTTGTGGAAAATATCCTTCTAAATCTGATATTCCTCCGTCTTTGGCTTTTCCGCCAACAATCCAATAAATGTTTTCGAATGATTTTAAGGCATTTTCGGTGGATTCAGCATTTGTTGCCTTGCTGTCATTGATAAAATTTATTCCGTCAATATTGGCAACAAATTGCATTCGGTGTTTTAGGCCTTTGAAATTTTCAATTGAAGAGATGATTTGATCTGTTTTGATTCCTGATAAGAAAGAATTTCCAAAGGCGAAGGCGATGTTTTGGGAATTGTGCTCACCTTTTAGAATTCTATTTTTGAGATTGAAAGTTGCTCCATTAATGTCAGTAAGTTCGTCATCAATCAATGAAATTCCACCTTCGATAATTTTGTTAGTTGAAATGGGAATTAGTTTAGATTTAAAATTTTGATCGTTTTTGAAATCTTCAAAAACTTGAGCAGAATTTTTATTGTCGATTCCAATTAATGCAAAATCATCTTCTGTTTGATTCTGAAAAATTCTTTTTTTTGCAGCAATATAATTTTCCATATTGCCATGACGATCAAGGTGGTCAGGTGTTATGTTTAGAAGGTTACATATGTGAAATGTGGTTTTTAAAATTAAATCAAGTTGGTAGGATGAAGCTTCAATTATGTAGTTTTCGTCTTTTTTTAGTTTTTCCAAGGCAAGGGCGGCATGGCCAATATTTCCACCGGTTGCATTGGGTTTTTTAGCTTCATCAAAAATATGACCAGTAAGGGCGGTAGTGGTTGATTTTCCGTTGGTTCCGGTGATGCCGATGAATTTTGCTTCTGGATTGAATCGATGCAAAATTTCTACGTCACAAACAATCGGGCAGCCACTATTTTTGGCACTGATAGCAATTTTATGAGTAAAAGGAATTCCAGCAGAAAGAATTAGACAATCGATTTCTTGCCAATTAATTTCTTCAATTTTTTGGGAAATTTCTAAATTAGGATTTTTTGGAAGTTTTTCTAAAGATTTTGAATTGTCATCACCGACTAAAATAGGTAGATTCTTTTTTAGTAAAAAATCAATTGCTGCTTTTCCTGATATTCCTAGGCCGTAAATAAGAAATTTTTTCATATTTTTTTAATAATGTTGGATTTAGTGAGTACAAAATAGGTGTAAATTTAACAAAATCAAAATTAGTTTTTGTCAATTAAGTCCTAAGTCCCATTAAAGATCAAAAAATCTTTGAAAATTAAGATTGCCTACTTATTATTCTCACGCCTTAACTTTCCTGATCTTAGGCTCAATTTTAATAACCAACATAAATATCTGTGAAACAAAATTTCAATAAGAATTTCAGCAAAACAACTGGTAAGAATTTTAGACTCAATGATAAAATTCAGGCAAAAGAAGTCAGGTTGATCAATGAGAAAGGCGAGATGCTTGGGGTTACGCCAATTGACAAGGCTTTGAAAATGGCAGATGAAGCTGGTTTGGATTTGGTTGAGGTTTCACCTAACGCAGCTCCTCCCGTTTGTAAAATTGCAAATTTTGGCAAGATGAAATATGAGATGCAGAAAAAAGCAGCTGAAGCGAAAAAGAAACAAAAAATTGTTGAAACCAAAGAAGTTAAATTCTCGATCAACATTGGTAAAGGAGATTATGACTTTAAGGTTAAGCACGTTTTGAAATTTATTGATAATGGCGACAAAGTTAAAGTCTCTATCAGATTGAAAGGTCGTGAAATGTCTCACTTGGAATTAGCCGATAAGATGATGTTGGACATCACTGAGGATGTGGTGGAAACTGCAAAATTTGAATCAAGACCAAGAATGGAAGGCAGACAAATGGTCGGAATATTAGTAAGTAACATAGTTAAAAAATAACAAATTTATTTTTAAAACATGCAAGAAATGCAATCAATAATTAAGCAAGTTACTAAATTTGCTTTAGATAAAGAATTAAAGAATAAGAATGGTTCTAATAAATCATTGTTAGAATTTATTGATATTTTCTTTTCCGAATCAATTGGAAAGGATTTTTCTGGATATGATCTTGGAAATTTATTTGATCTAGTTTTTTCTAGTTTTGAATTCTTTTCTTCCAAACCACAGGATGATTTTAAAATAAGACTCTACAATCCCACAAAACAAAAAGATGGTTTTGAGTGTGAATATACAATTCTTGATATTGTCAATGACGATATGCCATTCTTGGTTGATTCAGTTGTTATGCAGTTTGACAATAAAGACATTCACATCAAAAACATTATTCATCCGACTCTAACGACAAAAAGATCTGGTGAAAAACTTGTTTCTTTTACAAAAGAACAAAGCTCTTCCAATGAATCACTAATGCAATTTCATTTAGAGAGGATTACTACTTCTGCTCTAAAAGGGATTGAAGAGCGTTTATACGAAGTTCTAAAGACTGTTAAAATGTCAGTATCTGACTGGCCGATGATGTCACAGTTAGCAAAAAAATCTGGTCAAAACTTAGGAGCTCAAGATTTAAAAATATCCAAATATATAGATACCCAGAATGTTGACTTCGATGTTAAAGAAGCGGTTAGATTTATTGAATGGATGTCTAATAATAGTTTTATTTTTTTAGGAGCAATAGAATTTGACGTCGATTTTAAAGACGGAACACATAGTTATCAAGAAGTTCCCAACAGTAGACTTGGTGCTTATAAATCAAATTATAAAACGACAAAACTTAATATTTTTAACGCCTCTTCTGATGAAATTGACAATGTGATTAAAAATCCCTATTTAGTGGAGATTTTAAAATCAAGTTACAAATCACAAATTCATCGTCATTCTGAAGCTGAAAGAATCCGTATTCAAAAGTTTGACAGCAATGGTAAGGTGATCGGTGAATATCGCTTTATCGGACTCTTTACTTCTTCGGTTTACTATCAGAATCCAAAAAATATTCCAATTGTTGGCAATAAAATTGAACAAGTAATCGCTAGTTCTGGATATGGAAAAAATAGTTCCAAATATAAAGATTTGATTTCTACTCTTGAGTCTTATCCAAGAGATGAATTGTTACAAATTGGCAAAGAAGATCTTTTGAGAATTGCCACAGGAATTGTTGCTATTGCCGGCAGATCACTAGTCAGAATGTTTGTCAGACATGATAAATTTAGCCGATTCGTCAGCCACCTAATTTTTATCCCAAGAGATAAATTTAACACTGAATTAAAGGAAAGAATTCAAGATTTAATCTCTAAAGCTTATAAAGGAAAGGTGTCTGGAGCTTTTGTTCAAATAGCCGACTTCAACCTCACCAGGCTGCATCTGGTGATCAGAACTCAAGATGGAATTCCTGATGTTGATTTAGATTCTTTAGAGAAAAAATTAATCAAATTGTGTCGCTCATGGAATGATGATCTTAAAGACGAGGTGGTCAAATCATTCCCTGAAGATCAAACCAAAAAAATTCTTGATTTGTATGATGGTGCCTTTTCAGCTGGATATACCAACTATTTCGATGCCAAAGCTGCAGTTCGCGACATTAGACATATTTGTCCGAGTATTGATAGAAATGAGGTTGTTTGTGATGTGTATCAGAGAAGTTTTTCTAAAAAAGATACTGTTGAGTTAAAATTATACAGCCCAGAACATAAACTAATGCTCTCCGACATTATGCCAGTGCTTGATAGTTTTGGTTTCAGTGTTGTTCTTGAGAATACCTACCTAGCTTCTCCTAATGGAAAAAAAGATGTTTGGATTCATTATTTTAGTCTTAACCTTGGTGACAAAGCTGATAAATTAACCAAAGAAGTAAAAAATAATTTTATCGAAAATATTGGTAAGATTTGGTCGAAAGATGCAACTATAGGACATCTGAACCGCCTTGTTTTTGCCTCAGAGATAGATTGGAGACAAATATATTTGCTTAGAAGTTACAGCAGATATCTTTATCAAATTGGATTAAGATATAGTCAAAATTATCTTTCTGATGTTTTGGTAAAGCATAATGACTTAACCAAATTTCTAGTTGAGCTTTTTGAAGTAAAATTTGATCCTAGTTTTTCTAAAAATAGATCTCAATCAATTGAACAAATTTCAGAAAAAATCAATCAAGGTCTCAGTTTGATCACTAATGTTGCTGAGGATGCAGTAATAAGAAAGTTTTTAAACATAATTGAATCAACCCTTAGAACAAATTTCTATCAAAAATCTGTAGACGGGAAAACAAAGAGTTATGTTTCTTTCAAACTTGATTCTTCAAAAATTATCGATCTTCCTTTACCAACAATGTATGCTGAAATTTTCGTCTATTCAATCGATGTCGAAGGAATTCATCTGAGGGGAGGAAAAGTTGCTAGAGGAGGTCTTCGTTGGTCAGATCGTCATGATGATTTTAGAACGGAAGTCTTGGGTCTTGTTAAAGCACAAATGACTAAAAATGCCGTGATTGTTCCTGTTGGTTCAAAAGGTGGTTTTGTGGTCAAAAAAAATACCTTAGGGCTAACTCGGGAAGAAATATTACACAATGGTATCGAAGCATATAAAAACTTCCTTAGAGGACTTTTAGATGTGACGGATAACGTTATCGAAGGCAACATAGTCAATCCGAAAAATGTCATTAGATATGATGACGATGATCCTTATTTGGTAGTTGCGGCTGATAAGGGAACTGCAACATTCTCTGATACTGCTAATGAAATTTCAGCTGAATATAATTTTTGGCTAGGAGATGCCTTTGCTTCTGGTGGATCAGTTGGATATGATCATAAAAAAATGGGTATCACTGCTAAAGGTGCTTGGGTTGCGGTCAAAAGACACTTTTCTGAAATGGGAGTTGATATTCAAAAAGAAGATTTTACTTGTGCTGGAATTGGTGACATGGCCGGAGATGTTTTTGGAAATGGAATGTTGTTATCAAAGCACATAAGACTTGTGGCTGCATTTAATCATCTGCATATTTTTATTGATCCAAACCCGGAATCAACATCTTCTTTTGAAGAAAGATCAAGACTTTTCGAATTACCAAGATCGAGCTGGACAGACTATGATAAATCAAAAATTTCTAATGGTGGAGGAATCTTTGAAAGGACTTCCAAAACAATCTCATTGTCATCTGAAATAAAAAAATCTTTGGTAATTGAAGAAGATGAAATGACTCCTGATGAACTAATTAAATCAATCCTAAAATCACCAGTTGATCTAATTTGGAATGGAGGAATTGGAACCTATGTAAAAGCAAGTGATGAAAGCCATTTGGATGCTGGAGATAGAGTGAATGACATTTTGAGAGTTAATGGAAACCAACTACAATGTAAGGTTGTGGGTGAGGGCGGAAATTTAGGGCTAACTCAAAAAGGTCGAATTGAAGCTTCCTTGAATAGCGTTATGATCAATACTGATGCAATGGACAATTCTGCTGGAGTTGATTGTTCGGATCATGAGGTCAATATCAAAATTGTCATGACTGCTGCAATGAAAGCTGGCAAGGTTTCTTTGGAAGGTAGAAATAAGATTCTTGAACAAATGACCGATGAAGTTTCTGAATTAGTCTTAAATGACAATGAAGAACAAACTAGAGCGGTTTCTATTTCTCATTCGCAAGGATATCTAAGTCTTGGATATCAGGCTCAATTCCTAAATAGCTTGGAAAAATCAGGAGTTCTAAATCGTACGGTTGAATTTTTACCAACTAACAAAGAAATCGCTAAAAGACAAGTTGATAAGATTGGCTTAAGTAGGCCTGAGCTTTGTGTTATGTTGGCATATAGTAAAATGGATTTATATCCACAAATTCTTGCCTCTGAATTAGTTAGAGATTCTTATCTTGAGCCTGATTTATTCCAATATTTCCCCAAATTATTGCAAGAAAAATTCCCTGATGAGATCAAGAATCATCAATTGCGACCTGAAATAATTGCGACTTCACTTACTAACTCAATAGTAAATAAAGCAGGAATTACCTTCGTTAATCAAATTTCTAGTGACACCGGTTTTATGTCAGTTGATATTGTCAGAAACTATATAATATCTTGTGACGCATTTGGTCTTGATGAGGTTTGGAAGGAAATTGACGATTTAGGAAGTCAGATTCCGAACAATATCCAATCTCAAATGTTTTTTACAATCAATAAATTTTTAGAAAGAGCAGTTGTGTGGCTTCTTCGTAACCAACAGAAAATTGATATTTCAACCGCGATTATCAAATATGGTTCAATAATTACTCAGCTTTTGGAAATTATTGATGATATTTTAGCTACAGCATCTCAGCATTCTTTTGCTAAGAAAGTGAAGAGATATTCAGATGCTAATGTTCCTCATGAATTAGCAAGAAAAATTTCAGCAATGGATCCATTAGCTTCAGCTTTTGATATTGCTGAAATAGCGACTCATTCTGACATAAATCTAAAAGCAATTGCTAAGGTCTATTTTGAAGTTGGGACGAGATTAAATTTAAAATGGCTCAGAAGTAAAATTGCGCAAGTCACTATTGAAAATGATTGGCAAAAACTATCCTTAAAAACCATTTTGGAAGATTTATATAGTTTTCAGATGAAATTTGCCAAACAGGCCATTGAATATAGTTGTTCAGATAATAATGTTTGCTTATCAAAGCCTTCTGTTAAAGATTGGATAGAAAGTCGTAGCTTCATGGTGCAAAGATATGATGGATTTATTGTTGAATTAAAAGAACAAATTAATCTAGATTTACCAATGTTTGTTGTTGCTTTAAATCGAGTAAAAGCACTAATTTAACGAGTATTTTAAAAAGATAAGAAATGACTTAGTTTTTTAAATTCTCTTTTGCGGTCGTGGCGGAGTTGGTAGACGCGCAGCGTTGAGGTCGCTGTTCCTTTAATCGGGAGTGGAAGTTCGAATCTTCTCGACCGCACCATAATAGTTACTAGTAACCATTAATAATTACCAAATTAATTATAAGAAATGAAAATTTTAGCTTTAAAAGAAAATAATAAAGAAGAAAAAAGAGTATCACTTACTCCTGATCTAGTCACCAAATACAATAAGCTTGGTTATGAAGTTTTAGTTGAATCAAAGTCAGGAATTGGCTCTGGAAATCAAGATGAAGATTATGAAAAAGTTGGAGCAACAATAGTTAAGAAGGTTTCTGAAGTGATTTCTGACGTTGATGTGATCTTAAAAGTTGGAACTTTAGATGAAGAAGAGTTGAAAAAAATTGATGGACATAAAAAAGATGTAGTTTTGGTTGGTATGTTGAATCCAAATAAAAATGAAGAGAAAAATATATATCAAGAATCGGGGATAAAAGCATTCGCAACCGAGCTCTTCCCAAGAATAACCAGGGCTCAATCTATGGATGTTTTGTCATCACAAAGCAATTTAGTCGGATACAGAGCCGTAATTGATGCAGTATCTGAACTTGATGTTGCTGTGCCAATGATGATGACTGCTGCGGGAACAATTACTCCAGCAAAAATTATGATTTTAGGAGCAGGAGTTGCAGGATTACAAGCGATTGCAACTGCAAAAAGACTCGGAGCTGTTGTTAGTGCTTTTGATGTCAGAGCTGCTGCAAAAGAGCAAGTACAATCACTTGGTGCAAAATTTATTGAAGTTGTTGATTCAAAAGACAGTGACGGTGAAACCAAAGCCGGATATGCCAAAGAAATGTCTGAAGAATATAAGAAAAAACAGGCTCAAATAATTTTCGACAACATCATCAAACAAGATGTCGTAATCACAACTGCTTTAATTCCAGGAAGACCAGCTCCAAAGCTAATCACTGAATCCATGGTTAAGGCCATGAAAAATGGTGCAATAATTGTTGATATAGCAGCAATTAATGGTGGAAATTGTGAACTAACCCAAAGTGGAAAAATTGTTGAAAAATTCGGAGTTCGAATCATTGGTCACAATAATTTCCCCAGCAGAATTTCTAAAGATGCTTCAAAGCTTTATGCTAAAAACCTTTATAATTTTGTTGAACTTTTAACTTCCCAAGAAGATAAAAAAATTAATATTAATCTAGAAGATGAAATCATCAAAGCATCTCTAATTAGCTAATAATCCTAGATTATGGTCAAAAAATTCGAATATTCTTGTGATTTTGGGGGAGATAAACACCAGGTCACATTCTATATTGGCGATTCTCAGAAAGGTGCACATCCAATCTCTCACCAAGCTGCTTGGCTTGCCAGTGAGAGAGGTGGAACAGTACCTAGTGAGCTGATGGATTCATTACAGAAATTGAAAGCAATTTCCGATACCCAAAAAGTTCCATTTGCAGATCTTTGTGAATATGTGATTGAAGAAATAAATATCACCAAAGACGAGAAAAAAAAACTTCTGAATAGTAAGCCAGACAAAAAATAATCATTTCAAATGAAAAAAAAGCATGTAGCAGTTTTGATGGGGGGATGGAATTCTGAAAGACAAGTCTCTCTTAATAGTGGAGAAGCGGTCTATGATGCATTATTAGATCTTGGATATGAAGCAACTAAAGTAGATTTTGATCGAGATATTGTCACCAAATTAAATGAAGTTAAGCCTGACATAGTTTTTAATGCTCTTCATGGCCATTTTGGTGAAGATGGACGTATTCAAGGACTCCTTGATATTCTTAACATTCCTTACACCCATTCAGGAGTTTTGGCATCTTCCATTTCAATGAATAAAATTTTGACTAGGGAAGTGTGCTCTTCGGTTGGAATTAAATCTCCTAAATTTGCCGTCATTAGCAAGGGAGATACCATTAATAATCGTAGAATTGTATTTGATGAAATAGGAAAACCATTTGTTATCAAGCCAATTGATGAAGGATCTTCCGTTGGAGTTCAAGTCATCTTAGAGGATATGGATTTTGACCTCGGTGATTTTGATTGGAAGCATGGCGATAAAATGATAGTTGAAAAATATATTTTTGGGCAAGAGCTTGATGTTGCGATTATGGATGATAAAGCTTTGGGAGTCATCGAGCTTAAACCAAAAAACATATTTTATGATTATGAGTGCAAGTATACGTCAGGAATGACTCAATATATCATGCCAGCAGAAATATCCCTTGAAAAATATCAAGAAGTTATGGATCTGGCTTTAAAATGTCATAAAGTTATTGGATGTACTGGAATTAGTCGTCCAGAGTTTATTTTGGGTGTTGACGGACAGTTATATCTTTTAGAAATTAATACCCATCCAGGATTTACTTCAAATTCTTTAGTTCCAAAAGTCGCTAATCATCAAGGAATTTCCTTTAACGATATTGTCGATTATCTAGTTTTATCAGCAAAATGTGGAATCTAAATAAGATTAAATCTTTTATCATTAGTCGCCCGCCAATTCGTTTTGCTCTGTTGTTTTTTTACAACAAAATTTTCCCCTGCATTAAATATCTATTCTATTTTCTTTTCGTCCTGAGTGTATTGATAGTTTTTTATTTTGTGATTTTTAAGAAATCCCAAATTGAGCAGATAAAAAACTATATAATTATTCAAAGTTACAAAATAATTAATTTTAATAATGATTATAGTCAGATTAAGATTAGTGGTAATGTTCGAACCAAATATGAAGAAATTGCAATAATGGCCAGAAAAGCAATTGTTGAGGGAGAAAATATCAATAATCAATTATTTGTTGAATCACTTAAGAATAAAATCGAGAACCTTCCCTGGGTAGATGAAATTTCTGTCGTGGTTAGTCTGCAGGGTGTTGTTAATATAAATATTAAAGAACATAAACCTTTCGCTATTTGGAGGGATGATAAAAAATATATAATTAGCAAGGCTGGAAAAATAATTGCTTTTAATAATCCAGAGACATTTGGTGATTTGATTGTTTTGACTGGAAGCGGCGCTTATAAAAATGTTAGATCATTATTCAATATTTTGGCAACAGACCCCCAAATAAGTAAAGATGTTTATTCGGCGACTTGGGTGGGTAAAAGAAGGTGGGATATTAGATTTAAAAATGGATTATTAGTTAAATTACCAAGCGAAAGCGAGAATAATAATATTAAGCAATCTTGGGATAGTTTGATAAAAATCTACAATATGAAAGGATCTTTAATTGGTCTTAAAGCTATTGATTTAAGGATTGCCAAAAGAATTTACCTTGAATATGATGCTGGTATAATTCGTGAACTAAAAAATATCTAACCTAACTTTAAATTAATAATGAAAATTCGAATAAACATTACTCTTAAAAAAGGAGTTTTAGATACTCAAGGAAAAGCAATCGAGAGTTCCTTGAACAAAAATCTGGGCTTTGAGCAAATATCTAAAGTCAGACAAGGTAAGCAACTAGAAATGCAAATTGATGAAACTGATATGGACAAAGTTACTCAAATTGTCGATGAAATTTGTGATAGACTTTTGGTTAATAAGATTATCGAAAATCACAGTTTTGAGGTAATTGAATAATGAAATCTGCTATTATTGTTTTCCCAGGATCAAATTGTGATCGTGATGCGGTTGATGCTTTAGAAAAATCCGGAAGTAATCCCATAAAAATTTGGCATGAAGAAATTTCAATTCCAAATGATCTAGATTTAATCATCGTTCCAGGAGGATTTTCCTATGGTGATTATCTGCGAAGTGGTGCTATGGCATCAATTTCTCCGGTAATGAATGAGGTCAAAAAACTAGCTTCAAAAGGAGTTAATATTCTAGGAATTTGCAACGGTTTTCAGATTCTAACCGAAGCAGGATTGCTTGATGGAGTTCTGCTTAGGAATAAGGATGAAAAATTCATTTGCAATAATATCGATTTGCGCGTTGAAAATAATAAAACCAATTTCACCAGAAATTATCAAAAAAATCAGATCATCCAAATTCCAATCGCCCATATGGATGGTTGTTATTTTGCTGATGATGATACTTTGAAATCAATCGAAGATAACGATCAGGTTGCTTTTAGATATTGTTCATCTGATGGAGAAATTAATAAAAAATTCAATCCAAATGGATCGGTAAATGACATTGCTGGAGTGTTTAATAAAAATAAAAACATTCTTGGAATGATGCCTCATCCAGAAAGAGCAGTTGATGTTGAGACTGGAATTATTGATGGGATAAATATGTTCGAAAGTTTGATTGAAAAATTTAAATAAAAATAATTTTAGAAAATGATTTGCAAAAAATCCAACCAACCAAGTTTCTTAATTAGAAAAACTAAAAAATTATTCTGCAATAAACCGCAAAATATTGCAGTAATAAATCTTTCTGGAGTTATTGGGAAGGGTGGAAAAATTGAGCAAGGAGTCAATATTGATAATATTGAACCGCTTCTAGTCAAAGCTTTTGATACTAAAAAACTAAAATCAGTTGCAATTAACATCAATTCTCCTGGAGGTTCTCCGGTTCAATCAGAGTTGATTTATCAAAGAATAAGAGAATTATCTAATGAGAAAAAAATTCCAGTTTTTACCTTCGCGCAAGACGTTGCCGCTTCAGGTGGATATTTTATTCTTCTAGCAGGTGATGAAATTTTCGCTCATAATGCTTCAATAGTAGGATCAATTGGCGTTATTTCAGCTGGGTTTGGTTTTGAAGATTTGATCAAAAAAGCCGGAATCGAAAGAAGGATCTATGCACAAGGAAAAAATAAAGCAGTTCTAGATCCATTTTCTCCTGAAGATGACGACAGTATTGAAATTTTAAAATCAGCACAAAAAGACGTTTATGAATCTTTTAAAGACCTAGTAAAAGATAGGAGGCAAGACAAATTGAAAGCGTCAGAAGAAAAGCTTTTAAATGGTGCTTTTTGGTCTGGAAAAACCGCTTTAGATTTGGGTCTGATTGATGGAATTTCTGACATGAGATCTAAAATGAAAGAAAAATTCGGTGATAAAATAAAATTCATCAATATTGAACCCAAAAAAAAGGGAATGATAAAAGAACTTCTATCAAGTAAATTTGAAAATATTGGATCAGTATTTGTCGATTCAGTAATGAGTAAAATCGAAGAAAAAAGTATTTGGAGCAAATTTAAACTTTAATTTGAACAATTTTATGAAAAAACAATTTTTCTCAGAAACTTTAGAACAGCAAGATTCAGCAATTTTTTCTTCAATTTCAAAAGAAATTGATCGTCAAAAATATCAAATTGAACTTATTGCTTCAGAAAATACCGTAAGCCGCGCAGTTCTTGAAGCCCAAGGTTCAGTTTTGACTAATAAATATGCTGAAGGATATCCAGCAAAAAGATATTATGGTGGGTGTGAATTTGTTGATGTTGTTGAAAAATTAGCAATTGAAAGAATCTGTCAACTATTTGATTGCGAGTTTGCTAATGTCCAGCCGCACTCTGGTGCTTCAGCCAATCTCGCGGTTTATTTAGCATTTTTACAACCGGGAGACACAATATTGGGAATGAGTCTTGCTGCAGGTGGTCATTTGACACATGGGGCGATGAAAACAATCTCAGGAATGTGGTTAAATTCAATCCAATATGGCATTAGAGAAGATGACGGTTTAATCGATTACGATCAAATGGAAAAATTGGCTAGAGAACATAAGCCAAAAATAATTATTGCTGGAATTTCATCTTACCCAAGAGTTGTAGATTGGGAGCGTTTTAGAAAAATAGCTGATGAGGTTGGGGCGCTTTTAATGGTAGATATGGCTCATATTGCTGGTCTTGTTGCTGGAGGGGCTTACCCATCACCATTTCCTCATGCTCATATTGTCACTTCTACAACTCACAAAACACTACGTGGACCAAGAGGTGGAATTATTCTAACCAATGACGAAGTTCTGGCGAAGAAAATCAATTCCGCTGTTTTCCCAGGATTGCAAGGCGGTCCTTTGATGCATGTTGTTGCCGCAAAAGCTGTTTCATTTGGTGAGGCTTTACGGCCAGAATTTAAAACTTATGCATCTCAAATAGTTAAAAATGCTAGAGCTTTATCTAAAGTTTTGGTTGATCGTGGTTTGAAAATAACTACTGGTGGAACTGATTGTCATTTAATGGTAGTTGATTTGACACCTTTGGTTGATTTGACTGGAAAAGAAGCTGAAAAAGTTCTGGAAAGAGCTGGACTTACTTCTAACAAGAATGCAATTCCTAATGATCCAAGAAGTCCGTTCGTTACTTCTGGTCTTCGTTTTGGAACTTCAGCCGGAACAACTCGCGGATTTGGTGAAACTGAATTTGAATGGATTGGCCAAAAAATATGTGATGTTTTGGAAGGTTTTGTCCAAAATGGTGAAGAAGGAAATGCAAAATTGGAAGAGACGGTTAAAGCAGAAGTTAGGACTATTTGTGAGAAATTCCCAATTTATTAGTGCAGATAAGTCATCATTAAAAAAGTCATTTAATTCGATGACAGATTTTTCTTTAAATTAACACCTAATTCCACACTTTGTCATCCTCGCTCAGGCGGGGATCCATGAGGATTCGACATTAAACTCATGATTTTAGTTCGTATTTAACGCCTCGTGGATTCCCGCCTGCACGAGGATGACAAAGTTGTAAGTGGAAGATGTTAATAAATGAAATTCTGTTATCGAAATTATCTTTAGCAGAAGATTATCATCAGGATTATTTGGGCAATAATCTATAAGGGCACACTTGTCATCACGTTCGCGAAGATTGGAAATTCTAAGAAATATTAACTCGGTACCACTAAGTGGTACTGAGCTAATATTTTATAATTTAAAATTATGATCTAATTTTAGGGGAGGTTAATCTGTCTTGATCAAGATAAGGGCGCTCATATGCGCATATCTAGATAGATAATTTGTCACTAATTTCTCTCAGCTCACCAGAAAAATCAACATTACTATTAGCTAGTTTCTCAACTGATTTGAAAGAATGGATCACTGTTGCGTGATTTTTTCCACCAAACTCACTACCGATTTCAGCAAGGCTTTTGGTAGTCAAATTCTTAGCAAGATACATTGCGATTTGACGTGGTCGTACAAAATTTCTAGATCTTGAAGAAGAATCCATATCTTTGATGGAAACTCCAAAAAAATTACCCACTTCTTTTTTAATGTCGTGAATTGAAAGCTCTTTTTGAGAAGTGCGGAACAAATCTTGAAGCAGTTTGTTGGCATTTGTCAAATTGATCTCCTCACCGGTAAAAATTTGGTTTACTATCAATTTTTTACAAGCACCTTCCAAATCTCTGATACTGGTATTGATTTTATTGGCCAATAATTCTTGAACTTCAAAAGGGAATTTAGGAGTGTTTTTTTCGCTTTTAGATTTAATTATTTCTAATCTATTGGCATAATCTGGGCATTTAAAATCTGCCACCATTCCTGCTGACATTCTTGATTTTAACTTTTCACCAATATTATTTAGATCTCCAGGGGAGCGGTCACAAATTAATACAACTCTCTTGCCATCTGCGATCAAGTTGGAGATGGTGTAAAGCATTTCTTCTTGGGTTCCATCCTTACCA
>JBLHSZ010000003.1:0-20290 GCA_047627095.1 Rickettsiales bacterium | reverse complement strand
CATCACCTCCGGTTGCCAAAACATCATCGATAATGATGATTTTTCCAGTTCCATGGCGCATTTCTATTTCATTTTCTCCATATTCCAAGGAATATGAGCTTGAAATATTAGGAGGTGGCAATTTTCCCTTTTTTCTAATCATGACGACACCTTTATTTAGATGTATAGCCAGTGCTGATGCAAAAATAAAACCTCTAGCATCAACCCCAACAATAAAATCAATATTTCCCCATTCACTGGCAGAAAATAGATTCTCCAAAGCCAAAATTGATTCTTTGAATTTTCCTGACAATAAGTCAGAAATGTCTTTAAAGATGATTCCTTTTTTAGGAAAGTCCGGAATGTCTAGTATATATTTTTTTAAATCTGTCATTTTTTCTTGTTTAAGGGGTAATTATTATACCTCTAATCATTAAAATAAAAGTGTGATTCTTTGTCAATATTATTGGTGATTTATACGAATTATGTCATCGAAGCATAATGATGTATCTACCTTTTTTTTGGACAGTTTTTAAAAAATAAATATCAAAACTATGTCCAACAAAATTCGACAAAATCGAATTAACTGACCTTTATAAGGATGGCAAAAGTTGACAATGATAGTGACGAAATTGGAAATGGCATTTCTAAAATATTTTATTTTAGTGAGATCATCATCCAAAAACTTGAACTCCTGCCAATTTTAGTGATTTTGTCTGGAAAATGTTAGTCACATCACAAATAACTATGTCATAATTTCGATTTAGTTTTAGATTACTGATTTTAAGATAAAACAATCTAGTTTTTTAATAAATAAAGCGCATGAAAGAGAGTAAAAAAATTGCAATTATTGGTGGTGGACCAAGTGGTTTGATGGCAGCGGAAATTATTGCTACGGCTGGTCATAAAGTGACATTGTATGATGCGATGCCCACTGTTGGACGCAAATTTATGCTGGCAGGGAGGGGTGGTTTGAATTTGACTCATAATGAGCCTCTTGAAAAATTCATGACTCGCTATTCTGAGGCAGAAAAATGGCTCGGTCCGCGCGTCAAAGTCTATCCTCCAGAGAGATTGCGCAAATGGTGTGAAGAATTGGGGCAAGAAACTTTTGTTGGTAGCAGTGGAAGAATTTTCCCATGCAGAATGAAAGCGTCTCCGTTACTTCGGGCATGGCTTAAAAGATTAGAGGATCTTGGTGTTAAATTTCGCACTCGTCATTCTTGGCAAGGATTTGATGGTGAAAAACTGATATTTATTAATGCAGATAAAAAAATTACCAAAGTCAAGACAGACGCAACATTACTTGCTCTTGGTGGAGCTTCTTGGCCGCATTTGGGATCAAATGGTGGTTGGGTTGAGATACTTGCGCAATTTGGTGTAAAGATATCAGAGCTTCGTCCGTCTAATTGTGGATTTATTAGCAAATGGTCAGATCATCTTTCTGGCAGATTTGCAGGAACCCCACTAAAATCTGTCGCCATTACTCACAAAGATTTCTCCCATAAAGGAGAGATAATGATCACAAAACAAGGAATTGAGGGAGGGGCGGTTTATGCCTTATCTTCTCATTTGCGTGAATCTATCAAAATTGACGGCAATGCATTGTTGAATTTGGATCTGCGTCCAGAAATGTCAATTGATGTCCTTGCTCAAAAATTACAAATTCGTGGAAAAAAATCCCTAGGAAATTATCTGAGAAAGGCTGGATTTCCTCCTTTAGCTAGCGCTCTACTTCATGAATTAATTCCATCAGATCAATTAGCAAAGGCAACTCCAGATATTCTGGCTGGATACCTTAAAGCATTGCCAATCACATTGAATTCAACGACAGATATTTCCAGAGCCATTTCTACAGCAGGGGGTATTGTCCGTGGATCTTTAGATAAAAACTTGATGTTAAAATCTAAGTCAGGAGTTTTTGCGGCCGGTGAAATGTTGGATTGGGAAGCTCCTACGGGTGGTTATCTTTTGCAAGGATGTTTCAGTACTGCGGTTTGTGCAGCAAAGGGATTGTTGAGTTTTATTAAGAAATCTTAGAAAAAGTATTTGATGAGCAATTCAGTGTATTGTTACTAGACTTTTTTACTGGTGGAAGAGATGTGATAATTTTTTATTAATTCATAATCTAAGATCTTTATTTCTTCAGGTAGCGGATCAACCATGATTTTGATGCGCTCATCATGCTGATTGCAGCCATAAACTGTCACATAAATGTCTGTGAGCCATGAGATGATTTTTTCTTTGCAAATATAATTCTTATAATTTTTAGAACAAATCATCAACATCATATTTGGAGGTGTTTCATTCGTATTAAGTGGCAAAATATAATTCAGGCCTTCAATACAAAGACTTCCGTGGCCCACATAAAACCTGACGCGCTTCTCCCTGATTTTTTGATCATTGGATAGCTGCAGGGGAGAGTCAACTTCGATTAGCATATTTTTGTTATGAAATTCCTTTGTTAAAAATTTCATCATTTCTCCGCCATATCCTTTGTTACGAATTTTTGAGTCAACGGCGATATATTCTAATAGGCAATAATCACAGTAAGAGGGAGAATAGATAATTATAAATCCGATTACGAGGTTATCTTCAGATGAAATATAAAAATAATAATCAGGATTGGTGAGCATTTTTTCCAGAACGATGCGTGGTTTTTGTTCGGAAGTGGGCATTGAAGTGGAGTATATTGAAAACAACTCGTCCATTAAAGTGCTTTTAGTGTCGCAACCTTCAAGCCTGATAATATTCATTGCTCTATCTATTTAGATTCTATTTTTGGAAATGATGGATCAATTAACTTCTTCGAGAAGTCGCAGAAACTTTGTTTAAAATTATCTTGATTATTTTTGAACCACTCAAAATGCAACTCGCCTTCAGTCAAAATAATTGGCATCCATGTTTCTTTTAAATGCTGGCTATCCATACATTTGTCATAAATACTTTCTAGAAAGTTCCATACCATAAAAGAATAAACTCCGTATCTGTCTTTTTGTTCTTTTGATGTAATTGTCTCTGGTCGCAAAAAATCAGGATTTTGTAGAGCAATATTTAGTAACGCAAAATAACTTTTATCTATCTCGGTATAGCTTGAGGCTACTAGTGCTTTTGTGTGGGAACGCATAGAATGAAGTAGGGCTGTTCCACCCAGAATGGCGGCGATAAAAGGCGTTAATACTGATATAATTTGTGCAAAGCTGATATCAAAGGATTCCATAAATTTAGTTTTTTTATATTAAAATTAATATGTTTTTTAATCTAACCATTTATTAAAAATGATCTACATAAAAATGTTAAGTTGTGATTTGAGATAATTAGGTAAATTTATATGCTACTATTGCTGATTTTTTGTTACACAATAAAATTAAGCAATTTACAAATAATTTCAGGTTTCCCCAAATTTTGTTTCTAAAATTATCACCCAATAAATTAAAATCTACGACTTTTAGCTTCAATTTTAAGTAAGATGATGGGAGTCAGAATTGAAAGCCGTGATTTGTAGAGTTGTTCGTGGTGAATTTTTTTATGGACCATAACATCTAATACCATTTCCACAAATTAACTTCTCTCTTAACTTCATCTTTATTATTTTTAATCTTTAATTTTTTAAAGATCGCAGTATCTGGATACGGCTTCACTTTAAAATAAAATTTAAAAATAAAAATATTTTGTTAAAAAACCCATTTAAAGATGGGATTTGGTATTAGTTTGTGGAAATGGTATAAATAATCATCTTCCATTTTAATTTATCAAAATAATTAAAATTTATAAATATCAAAAGTCAAATAATTTAATGATTATAAATGAACCGTATCCGCACTCCCTATCGATGAGTTACTTGCAGTCCTGCCTGTAAGAAAGTTAGTTGCTGTAAATGATTTCAAGGCCGATGTCTTTCGTGTAGCCGATAATGCTTTGTTTTGATTTATTGAATCTCTTATTTCATTCATCGTTGAAACATCTGCAGTTCCTTCGTTGCCGTCAAGATAAAGACTTGTTAGGCTGTGGTTTTGATCTAATGCTTTATTTATTGATTTGATACCGTGAGCGGTAATATTATTACTTCTCAGATTAACAACCTTTAAAGTATTGTTATTTTTTAGCAATTTTGATAATGCCAGGGCGCCTTTATCACTAATTTTATTATTTTCCAAATGCAATACTTCGATCGTTGTGTTTATTTTTAACATATCTATCAACTTTATAAAACCTTCATCTTTGATTCCGTTATCACTCAAATTGATTGATATGACATTGTCATTTGTTGTTAATTGATATGCTAATTTAATCGCCAAAACATCATCAATTCCTTTTTTAGCAAGATAAAGCGAAGGTTTCAATTTCAAAGAATTTTGATCTGAACATAAATTAATGGTTTCTTGATGATCTGGAGAAATGGGATTATTATTAAACATTTTTAAGTTAAGTAAAAAAATTGAGTCGTTCTTATGCCGTTTTCTGTAGTTAGTTGCTTTGTAAACCCGACGTTTAGTTTGCTAAAATTTAATTCGTTATTTATTTATCCCCCTGAAAGTGGGTGATGTTTGTTGACCAAATCTTTCAATTTAGAATCTAGAATATGAGTGTAGATTTGGGTAGTGGAAATATCGCTATGGCCTAATAATTCTTGCAGGATTCTCAAATCAACGCCTTGATTCAAGAGGTGTGAGGCGAAGGAATGGCGGATGACGTGGGGTGAAACTTTTTTCTCGTCAACTCCGGAATCATGGGCTAGCTCTTTGAGCATTTGATTGAATCTTTGTCGAGTTAGGTGGGCGTCTAAGAGTTTTTGTGGGGATCTTAGTTGGTTGATATTCTTGTTGATGCGTATTTTCCCACAGAAGAGCCATTTTGAATTACCGTGACCCATTTGTTCTCGAGCCTTTAGATAGTTGGTGAGGATTTTTAAGGAAGTTTTGTTGAGTGGTGCGATGCGCTCTTTATTGCCTTTTCCATTGACTATGAGATAGTTTTTGAAAGTTATTTGTCCATCAGCGAAATTTTTTCCGATTGCAGATATTGGTAAGGACAATAGTTCTGTTGCTCTGAGTCCTGCGGCATAAAGAATTTCCATCATGCAAGATAGACGAATTCCAAAATGGGATTTATCTTTTTGTGCATAATCAAGAAGTGCAAAAACCTCTTTCTCGGTGAGGTATTTTGGGAGTTTTTGATTGTTTTTTATTTGGTCGATATTGATAGTTGGATTGTCTTTTTTAATTCCTTCTAGCTCGAGAAATTTGAAGAAGCTTTTTAGAGTTGAGATCTTTCTATTCAAGCTTGAAGACTTTATTTCTAATTTATGAAGATCGCGCAAATATGATTTGAAAATATCTTCATCCACTTGCAATAAAGAATTGTTGTTTTGCGGTAAGAATCTTAAAAATAATTTTAGGTCGTTTTGATAAGACGAGATGGTATTTTTTGATAAACCTCTTTCGCTGATCAATACATCTAAAAATAATTTGGTTAAATCTTTATTTTCACTAAGTTCGATTTTCATCTCAAATTGTTTATTTTATCGGTAATATCAATTTGAATAGTGACATTTTCTTGAGGAATTTTTAGATCATCTTTTTGCATCAGAAAAATGAAAATCCCAATAAAGAAAACCAAGGTTAATAAAAATAAATAATGGTGATGAGAATAGCTGGATATCTTTGAAAACATACTAACTTTTCTGCGATAATATTTGGGAAGTTTTCTCATCTGATTTAGGATAATCGGTTTTTGAAATCTTCATAACCAAATTTTTTGACTAATTTGTAACTACCATCTTCATTTAGAATTCCAATATCAGGAAGTGGAACGCCATTGAAGGTGGTATTCTTGACCATGGAATATTGTAACATGTCGGTGAAGATTATTTTATCTCCTATTTGTAATGGTTTTTTGAAGCTGTAATTTCCGATGTTGTCACCGGTAAGGCAGGTTTTACCTGCTATGAGGTATCTATGTTCAAATTCATTTGGTTGCCCTGAATCGATGACGTTGGGGGTGTATGGAACCTCTAAAACATCGGGCATGTGACAGGTTGCTGAAGTGTCTAAAATCGCAATGTTTTTACCTCCAGAAATTATCACATCCAAAACGCTAGCAACTAAATATCCAGCATCATAAGCAATGGAACCTCCTGGCTCTAAGATTGCTTGAATATCAAATTCTTTTTGCAAATCATTCACAGCATTAATTAAGTTTTTTAGATTATAATCCTTGTGGTTGATATAATGACCACCGCCGAGATTGATGTATTTTACTTTTTTTATAAGATGAGCGTAATTTATGGAAATGTGATTAATTAGTTTTACCGAGTCGCCATCTAAATTTTCGCAAAGATTATGAAAATGTAGTAAGTCTATTTTTTCTATAATTTCATCATTGATTAGTTCTGCATCAACTCCAAAACGAGAGCAGGGTGAAGATGGATCATAAATTGAGTTGTTATTGACTAGTGAAATTCCGGCATTGACTCGAAGCCCTATGGAGATTTTGGGGTTTATATTCTTTGCTAAATCACAATATTGGTTCAGTTGGGATATGGAGTTGAAATAGATGTGATCGCTTATTTGGGATAATTCTTCTACTTCTTTTTTGGTGTATGCCGGACTGTAGACGTGGACTTCTTTGTGAAATTCTTCATGACCTAATTTTGCTTCATAGATTCCGCTGGCTGTGGTTCCGTCGAAATATTCACGCATTTGATCAAAAAGGCTGAATTGTGAACAGGCTTTGATGGCAAAAATGACTTTGCAGCCGGTGGCTGCTTTTAATTTTGATACAGTTTTAAGATTGCGATTTAATTTGGATATGTCGGCAACATAGGCGGGAGTTTGTATTTGTTGTAATGTTTTTAGCATATTTTATTCGAGCTACAGCTCATAAATAGTTGGTATGGATTGATGCTCTGATCTCGTGGTGGAGATGTTGGTAATTTATTAAATAATTAAATAAACCTATCGTTGAGAGACCTTCTGGAGCGGAAATCCAGATAATTAATTAGTGATTAGCTCATGCAATATTTAAGAATTAAGTTCTTTAACTTTCCAAGTCAATCCTTGTTTCGCTAGTTCTTCCAAGAATGGATCTGGATCCATCTGCTCAATATTAAAGACTCCTTTTCCACTCCATTTATTCGTGGCAACCATGATTGCGGCAGTAGCAGCTGGAACTCCAGTGGTGTAAGATACGGCTTGAGCTTTTACTTCATTGTTGGTGGAAGCATGATCACAAACATTATAGATCAATACTTTTTTCTTTTTACCATCTTTAACTCCTTCAATGATGCAACCAATAGAAGTTTTTCCGGTATAACCTTCAGCTAGTGAAGATGGAGCTGGAAGAAGTGCGGCAAGGAATTGTAGCGGGATGATTTGCTGCCCTTGATATTCTACCGGGTCAATTCTGGTCATACCAACGCTTTGAAGAACATCAAGATGTTTGATGTAATTGTCGCTGAAAGTCATCCAGAATTTGATGGATTTTAGTCCTTTTATGTTTTTGGCTAAAGATTCCAATTCTTCATGATAGATCAAATATCCTTTACGCATTCCAACTTCTGGAAAGTCAATTTCTTGATTTATGCTTAAGGCATCAATTTCGATCCATTGGCCATTTTCCCAATATTTTCCTTTTTGAGTGACTTCACGGATGTTGATTTCAGTATTAAAATTTGTGGCAAATGATTTTCCATGATCTCCATCGTTGCAATCAATAATGTCGATATGGTGGATTTCATCGAACAGGTTTTTTTGAGCATATGCGCAAAAAACATTAGTAACTCCAGGATCAAAACCTGAACCAAGAAGAGCGAACAATCCTTTTTCAGCGAATCGATCTTGATAAGCCCATTGCCATCCATAGTGGAATTTTGCTTCATCTTTTGGCTCATAATTTGCAGTGTCTATGTAGTTCACGCCGGTTTCTAAACATGCATCCATGATGGTTAGGTCTTGATAAGGCAGTGCCATGTTGATGATTAGATTTGGTTTTTGTATGCCAATTAAAGCAACTAAATCCGGAACAATATCGGCATCAATTTGAGAGGTGGTTATTTCAGATTTGCATTGTGATTTGACAATTTCGCACTTTGAAAGAGTTCTGCTGGCAAGATGTATTTTGGAAAATACATCACGATTCATTGCACATTTTTGGGCGACAACACTTCCGGCTGCTCCTGCTCCAATAATTAAAACATTAGTCATTTTTTTATAATTAAATTGGGCGGGATGAAGTAGTCCTTCACATTCGCCATTACTGAAAACAAAACTTATTTAACTTCAATGCGGTCAGTCATATCAACGACTCGCATCAATTCTTTTATATTGGTTGTTCCTTTGATCACTTTGTCGATTCCATCTTCAACCATTGGAATAAACCCTTGACTGATGATATATTTATACATTTCTTTTCTACTGGCACCACTAGCAACCAACTCATCAAAATCACGATCAAATGGCAGAATCTCGGCAATAACAACTCGACCTTTATATCCAGTTTCCAGACACTTGCTGCAACCCTTTCCTCTAAATAGAGTTTTTACATGATGATGTTTTTCCCCGATCATTCGGCGATCAAAATCACTAATTGGCTCTTCAACTTTACAGGAAGGGCATATTTTTCGTGCCAATCTTTGAGCGATGATTCCAATCAAAGATCCACCCATTAGATAGCTTGGAACTCCCATATTCATGAGTCTCGGTATTGCTCCAAGTGCGTCATTGGTATGTAGTGAAGTGTAGACTTGGTGACCAGTCATTGCTGCTTGGATGGCAGTTATTGCAGTTTCTTTATCGCGAATTTCTCCTACCAAAATTGAATCTGGATCTTGTCTCAATAGAGCTCTGATTCCTGATGCGAAATCCATTCCAACTTCTTTTTTCACATTGGATTGTCTGATCAGTGGAATTCGATACTCAACTGGATCTTCCAAAGTCATGATGTTTTTATCGATGGTGTTGATCAAACTCAATAGGGTGTAAAGAGTGGTGGTCTTCCCTGATCCAGTTGGTCCGGTCATAATGATCACACCCTCAGGTCTTTTGACTAATTTGTTAAAAAGGTCGATACTATGCTGAGTAAATCCAAGTGATTCTAGGGAGAGAATTGATTTTTTCTCATCCAAAATCCTCATCACGATGTTTTCACCGTGAATTGTCGGCAAGGAGGAAACTCTAAAATCGATTGGCCTTCCCAATATTTCTGCGTTAATTCTTCCATCTTGTGGCTTTCTGGTTTCAGCGATGTTCATTCCAGAAATAATTTTGATCCGAACGGCAATAGATGACCAATAATCTTTGTGGAGACTTCGAACTTGAACCATTTTTCCATCAACACGATAACGGACACGAAGAAATAGATTTTCTGGTTCAAAATGCAGATCCGATGCTCCACGATGAACTGCGTCAGTCAGAATTGAATCAACCAAACGAACCATGGGACTTTTATAATCTCCTTTTAGTTGAGCTTCATCTTCGGTGACATCTCCGCTTTCAATTTCTCTTAAAATCCCCTCGATCGACATCTCGTAGCCGTAATATTGATCAATTGCTTGAATAATATCTTGCTCAGAGGCATAGACAGGGTGAATAGAAAAATGATGTGGAAAGAATCTTTTGACCTGATCGATGGCCACAATGTCAAAAACATCTGACATTGCGATGGTTATTTCGGTTTTAAAATAGGCAACAGGAATCAATTTATTGCGAGAAGAAAATTCTTTGGTGACTTTTTTTACTAGTCTAGGATCAATGATCGAGGATTTGATGTCGAATTTTTTAATTCCTGAAGACTCGTTCAGAATTTCACCAAGAGCACCTTCGGTGATGACGCCCATATCCACCAAAATTGCTCCGATGGTTTTTTTGTTTTTTGTTCGAATTTGCTCTTTTATGGCAACGTTCAACTGATCTTCGGATATTACTTTTTCATCCAACAGCCTAAGCCCAATATCTCCAGCGGGTAAGTCAGATTTATTTGTTATTTTATTGGCTTCTTTTGACATAAAGTTGGAAGTTTCTGTTTATTTTTAAGTCGATTGATGTAGTTTTCCTGATCTTTTCGCGAAGTGCGGTAATATTCGCTCTAACCCCAATTTAAGTCAAGGAATAATCAATGCAAATTACAACTAGATTCGCCCCATCTCCAACCGGATTTTTACACATTGGCGGCGCCAGAACTGCTCTTTTTAATTATCTTTTCGCTAAAAACAATGGCGGAAAGTTCGTAATTAGGGTTGAAGATACTGATCAAAAACGCTCAAGCGATGATGCAACCAAAGCCATTATTGATGGTCTGGAATGGATTGGTTTGAAGCATGACGATGAAATTGTTTTTCAGTCAAAAAACATCGATCGCCATAAGCAAGTTGCTATGGAATTGCTAGAACAAGGGCAAGCTTATTATTGCTACACACCAGCTGAGGATTTGGTGGAAATGAGAAGTGCAGCGGAAGCAAAAAACGAAGTTTTCCGATTTAAAAGTCCTTGGAGAGAAAAAACTCCTTCCCAAGAAATAGATTTTCAACCAGTGATTCGCCTTAAAGCACCAATTGATGGCGAAACAATCATTAAAGATTTGGTTCAAGGTGAGGTTAGGGTGGCAAATTCTGAAATTGATGATTTGATTTTACTTAGATCTGACGGAACCCCGACTTATATGCTGGCAGTTGTTGTTGATGACCATGACATGGAAATTTCCCATGTCATTCGTGGTGACGATCACTTGACCAATGCATTTCGTCAAAAGATCATTTATCAAGCGATGGGTTGGAACGTTCCTCAATTTGCCCACATTCCTCTTATTCATGGCGCTGACGGTGCCAAAATGTCCAAAAGACACGGAGCAACTTCAGTGATGGAATATGATCAAATGGGTTATTTGCCAGAGGCTTTGCGCAATTATTTGCTTCGCTTGGGATGGTCTCATGGGAATGATGAAATAATATCTGATGCAGATGCTATTAAATGGTTTGGACTCGATCATGTTGGAAAATCTCCATCTAGATTTGATTTTGTAAAACTTGATAATTTGAATAAACATTACATAAAAAATAAATCTGAAGAGGATTTATTTGAGATGATTAAAACTTCTATTAAAAATGCAGAAAAATATAAAAATAAAATTGTTCAATCATTAAAATTCATCAAAGAACGTGCAACAAAAATAGCTGATTTGGCTGAAGCTGCTCAAATATACGTTGATGGTTTTGCTAAAGATTTGAACGAAAAAGATTCTGAAATTATCAAAAATAATTCAGTAATTTTGGCAGAATTAAAAGAGGTTATTTTGAAAATAGAAAATTGGAATCACGATGGAATCAAAGACGCAATAAATGAATTTGCAACCGTAAAGAATATAAAATTCAAAGATTTTGGAAAGCCACTCAGGGTTGCCTTGACCTTCTCTTCTTCTTCAGCTGGTGGAATTTTTGATGTGCTTGAAATTTTAGGTAAAGAAAATTCATTGCAAAGAATCGGAATTTTTTTGGATTAAATTGCCAAAAATAATTCATGAAATCATTTTTTCTAGCCAAAATAAAATTGCCTAATTTAGCTACGGGAATATCCCATGCTCATCGAATTGGTGCTAATTTTAGACCTTTTTTTACAGTAACTTCTTCATCAAAAGAGCCGATGGTTTTGGATGGAAGAATTGTTGGAGAAAGACAATATATTGGACAGATAAACTATCTTCTGGAAAAGCCAACTAAAAATCTTCAAATTACCATCAACGATCACAAGCAATCAGATGATGATCTAAACTATGAATTGGAAGAAAGATTTGCAACTTTGCAATTGCCAGAAAATTCTCCAGCAACAAAAGAAGATTTAATCCAGATTTCAAAAAAAATTATTTTATTACTTAGGGACCAGGATTTAGTATCTAAAGGTTTGAATAAATTCGAATCTTACGTAACTAAAGAACTCGCAAAAGATTTAACTAATCAGGATCGCAGTGATCCTGATTATTTAATTCCTATCCAAGGATGCTATATGATTGGTCCGCCGCCATCGGGATGGAAAGAAAATGAAGAATTAAATGATAAATTCATTGAGACATTATTTAAATATGCTCAAACATTTGGTGTAAATAAAGGAAATAAAGACGCTCTGTTTGTTGGTGTGGTTAATAATAACCAGGCTAATCAATTCATTGGCGAGGGGAATATTTTTAGAGAAGATGGAAGAATTTCAGGTGCGATGATACATGGTGAACTTTCGCATTTATTTCAATTCTTCATAGTGGCAAGCGCAATTGAATCTGGAGATATTGATTTGTCTTTATCTGGTGTTAATGGTGGTAAAAATAGAGTAACAATTAAAAAACTATTAAAAGCTCTGACCCTTCCCATTGAGGGCAGAGGTCAAAGTGGAAAAAATATGTGGACTGTCGTTTTTGATAATATTTATGATTTGATGAATCCAAATAACGATGAAGAAATAGCTAGTGAAAATTTTGATAATAGCTTTAGAAGCCCCAATAATGTTCAAAGTATGATTTCTTGTTTCGGTGATGAGTTTGGGGTTCCGAAAACTCAATCTTTAGTAAAAAATTTATTTTGGACTAGATGTTCTCAAATCATGAGAGAAGCCCAAACTGAACACGGAGATTCTCTTCGTGATATTTCAAAAGAAGATCTTTATTATTTAGTGATGCCAATGGCTATGATTGGAAAAGGGGGTCCGGCTGATGTTAAGGGTTTGATGTTTGGACGATCAACAGATGATGTGGCTAGTATTTACAAGAAAAGTGGTTATGAAATACCTGCTCCAGGAATACATATTCGCAATATTGAAGCTTTGGAAAAGAAAGGTGAGTTAAATAAACCTATTTGAATTATCAATTTTCTTGTGAATATATTATTATTTGAGGTTTTTAAACAAAAAGAATCTTAATTTGTAAGGCAGGATCGACAATAATCTCATTGTGCTGGTAAAAAAGAAGGGGAATTTAATTTCAAATTTATTTTTTGATAGGTTTTTGATGATGATTAGTGCGGCTTTATTGGCTTTGATAATTCCTGGCATTTGAAAATCATTTTGATCGGTCAATCTGGTTTTTACAAATCCCGGATTGATTAATTGAACTTTGGTTTGATATTTTTTTAGCTCATAAAATAAACTTTCGGACAAGTTCGATAAAGCTGCTTTTGAAGCTCCATAAGCTAGAGAATTTGGCATTCCAAAATAGCCGGCGACGCTTGAAATTATTGCTAGATGAGAGATTTTTTCTTGTTTGAAGGAAGGCAGGAAAGCATCAATAAAATAAAAAAAGCTGTTCAGATTGATATCGATGATCTCTTGAGATTTCTTCAAATCAAAATTATCAAGATTCATTGGCTGATATGTGCCAACACAAAATATGATTAGATCTATTTTTTGCCATTTCTGATTTAAAATTCTGGATAATTTTTCTAAATCTTTTTTTATCGAAACATCACAAGGAATTGATAAATGATTACCGGATAATTTTTTACATAAATCATCAATCTTGTCTTTTGATCTAGCAACAATTGCCAAATTAGCTCCAATAGCAGAAAACTCCTTGCACAATTCTTCGCCAATTCCAAAGCTACCGCCGATTATTAAAACATTCTTATTTTTAAAATCATTATTTCTAATCATCTATTTTTTGGAAGAAAATTGTTAATTTGCCAAAAGTTATTCCTAATTTTTTGATCGTAGATTTATTAACTAGGATTTTATCATCCAAAAGATACATCCAATCATCTAAGGTGACTTTGTATTTAGTGCCTTTTTCCTTATCGACGACCAAGTCCAAAACATACTCCATTTGCATGGTATTTCCGTACTGAGAACCTTTTGCTTCTCCAATCACATCGCCAGCAGATGCGGTGAAATTATTGTCATCGGTGAATTTTATTGTCCAAATTCTTTCGCTTTTTTCGCCATCGTCAAAGGTGAAATATTCTTCCAAAACTCCTTCATTGCCATTCCATTTTCCTTCCATATCGACAACAAATCTTCTAGTGACTTTTCCACTGCGGTCTTCGAGCATTCCCCAAGCTTTCACTTTTCCATTCAGATAATTTCTGATGTCTAGTTTCGGTGAATTGTTTTGATAGTTTTTTGGAGTGATTTTTGAGCAAGAAAATAGAATCATGGCTAATAGGATAATTGAGGTTGTTTTTTTGAACATAATTTATTTAAAGTTTTTATGTAAGGTAAATGCTGCTAAAATCCTGAATATTATAGGTAGTAGTGCGTAAGAAAATGAAATAAACTGAGCCTGATAAATAGCGTCATTTTCAAAAGCGCCAATACAATAAATCAGAATTGCCGAAGATAATGTCAGAGATATTTTAATAATAAAGTTAGTAATTCCAAATATTGTAGTCTGACTATTTTCAAGGCGATATTTTTGGATCAAATCAGTCAATATTGAGTAGGAGAGGGCAAAATCTCCGCCAAAGCCAATTCCTGATAAAACGCAGATCATTGCATAAAACAAAACATCTCCTTCACCAAGAAAATAGCACCAGACGAAAATCACAACCGTAAATAGGATTGAAATTACAAAAGTTCTGACTTTGTTGTTGATAATTTTTGAAAGTTTTGTCCATAAAACCACGCCAATCAATAACCCGGAAAAATACAAAATAAGGAATAATCCGACCAAATTTTTGGCGTTGATGACATTGTCCACAAAGAATAATATTAAAACTGCGGGAATTGAGGATGCAACTGCATTGAGAAAAAATACGATGAAATATTTTCTTAAAATTTTAATTTCGAAAATTGTTTTTAAGCTGCCACGAACCTCTTTTTTGTAGATATTTTTTGGTGCATAAAAATAGAAATTGAGGGCAAAAGAACTAATCAAGACAAAATAAGCGATTCCAATGAATAAAAATGATCTCACCTCACCAAAATATGGAAATAGTATTGCTGGGCTGGCGGCAGCAAAAATTATTCCGAAAATGAAGGAAAATTCGCGGTAGGAAATGATTTTGGTTTTGAAGTGATAATCATCACTGAAAGCCACGGAATAAGATTGGTAGTTGATGTAAATGATGCTGAAAAAGCTGTAGGTTGTGATCAGAAAAACAACCAACCAAATCTCAATACTGAAAAAATCTAGAGGATAAAATAACAACAGAAATGAAAGACCTAAAAGAGGTGAAAAATAGAAAATTATTTTTCGTTTTAAGTAAGAGAACTTATCACTAAGGATACCCAAAATTGGATCTTGAACGGTGTCAAATAGACGAGTCGCCAGTAAAATTAATGCAATCGTTTGCAGGCTAATATCAAAATTATCAGCGTAATAGTTTGGCAAATAGATGTAGAGTGGCATTCCTACAAAAGACAGGCAGAAAGCCAGAAGAGAATATGAAATTAGGCTTTTATTGTTGATTTTATTCATATTTAAAAAACAAATCTTTAGTCATCTTCTTATATTTATTGTCTCTAAATAGCCATATATTGAGGAATATTTTTGAGAATTCTGCATTTCCAATGTTTCCAGTAAATGACTTATTGTGATAAAAATCTACAAAACCCAATTTATTGTATCTAGCTTCAATAACATCGCCTTTTTTTATATCAGGGAAGATCGTCAGCAATTTTTGGTAATATTGATCTTGAATTTCTTCACTGATTTTGTAATAACGATTTATTTCTTCAATTGAAGATTTTGAAAGCTCTTCTTTGTCAAAATTCATGTCGTAATTAATTACCAGTGAAAAATCAGTTTGATAGATTCGTGCCGGATCAAAATATTCTTTTTCATTTGCACACAAATAGACATCATAAACTTTCAGAAATACGAAAGTGAATTTGTGGTGGTTGCAAGATTTGTAGCCGTGTTTTTGTGCAACCAAGTCAGCTTTTGCTTGAGGAAAAAAAAGCAAAAAAGACAACATCATTAGAATTGAAAAATTTAGATTCATTTCGAATGTACTAGTGAATATTGAATGACGTCAGTTCTTTTTGATTCAAATCCCGCCGCGCAATAGGCTAAATAGAATTGCCATTTTCTGATAAACTCTTGATCATATCCAAGTTCAAGAACTTTACTTTGAGCTGCATTAAAATTATCCAACCATTTCAATAAAGTTTGTTTGTAAGAATCGCCAAATTTGAATTCGTCAATCACCTGCAAACCATTTTTCTTGGCGATTTTTTTGAAAATATCTGGTGAAGGAAGAAATCCGCCCGGGAAGATGTATTCTCTGATAAAATCAGAAGTTTCGTGGTATTTTTTGTATAATTCATCATTGATTGTGATGGTTTGGACAACGGCTTTTCCTCCTTCTTTCAGACATTCTTTGATTTTGGAGAAATATTCATTCCAATATTCTTTTCCAACAGCTTCAAACATTTCGATTGAAACGATATTATCAAATTTTTCCTTCTCTAAACGATAATCTTGCAGGGCAATTTTGGAGTTCAATTTTTTACTAACAATCAGATTATCAGCGTAAGATTTTTGCTCATTTGATAAAGTAAGTCCTCTGACCTTAAATCCTTGATCGCTTGCCTGATCAATAAAGCCTCCCCACCCACAACCGATTTCTAGAATTTTAGACCCGTCTTTATTGAGTTGATCTAAAATTCTTTGATATTTATTTTTTTGAGATTTTTTTAAACAACCTTCCTCACAAAATATTCCCGATGAATAGCTCATGGTTTCATCAAGCCACAGTGAATAAAAATCATTACCCAAATCATAGTGAAACTCGATGTTTTTTTTACTGCCTTTCAAGCTGTTTTTCTTGAAGAAGTTTTTGATGGAAAAAAAAATAGAATAGATGATGTTGCTGTGGAATATGGCTTCAAATTCTTTGTGGTTTAGTGAAATGAAGAGTAATAAATTCTCTATTTTTGAACTTGTAAACTGACCCTTAATGTATCCTTCTCCAAAGCCAATATCTCCTTTTGATAAAACCAAATCGAGCAAACTCCAATCTTTGATTTGGATGTCTGCTTGTATTTGGCTTTTCTTGTCGCCAATTTCAATGTCATTTCCACAAGGTGTGGTGATTTTCAAATAACCATGTTTGGCTTTTTCTAGATGTTTAAAAATTTTTCTTTTCACTTCTCAGATTTAGTTAAGTTTTTATCTAATTTTTTAGGATAGGGATGATGTTTTATGGATTTTAAAAAAAGCTTAAAAGCTTGGTAGTGAATTAAAATTACCGTTTTAAAAGTTGCAAAAGGAATTCTTAGAAAGCTAACCAATAAATTTTTATTGTTCAATTCATTTAAATGACATTTTAAAGAAGTGCTTAGTTTGAGTTTTTCATCAACTAAATAATTGATGAAAAAATTCATCTGATTTCCTTGTATTTGGAAACGAAATTGATATTTTCCTTCAATTTTCATGAATGGAGAAACGTAAAATTCTTTTTTTGCTTCGATCCAATCCGTTGGTTTTATTGTCTCTAATCCATCTTTGAAACAAAGGTAATTATGCTTCTGTCCGCAAGTGTTGCTAACCTCACTCAAAACTGCTATGAGACTATTTGACTCATCAAAACAAAGCCAAAAACTGACAGGATTGAAAGAATATCCTAGAATTTTTGGGTGAGTAACCAGAACAATTTCTTTAACGCCAAAAATATCATTTTCTTTCAAAATATTTGTTATCCAGCCTTTGATATTTTGTGAATTTTTATTGCCATAATCGATCGGGTAAAATCCAAATAGATTGAATTTATTTAAAGAAAATAGGGTTTTTCTTAAAGTTAAAATTTTAGAAAGTGGAAAAGAAACGTAGGTACTTTTATAGTTAAAATGATTTTTTTTGGGAAAAAACCGATGATGAGCGATTTCTCCTTTGATCAAAAAACTATTTAGAGTTATTTTTTCCATGGTGCCTTTGTCTCTAGTTTTTCTGCAACATTGATTGCGGAGTTTAAACCATCCTCATGAAAACCATATTTTGTCCAAGCTCCACAAAACCAAATATTTCTTTTCCCTTGAATTTTGTCCAAATTTTCTTGGGCTTTAATTGCGTTTGCATCAAAAATTGGATGTTGGTAATGATACTCCCCAAAAACATTTTTTTTGTCGATTTTTTCAATCGGATTCAAAGTGACAAATAGCGGATTTTTGTGGTCAATATTTTGCAAATTGTTCATCCAATAGCTCAAAGCCACTTTCTTTTCCTTCTGTTGAGACAAATAAATCCAACTAGCCCAAGCCTTTTTATTTTTGGGCATTTGGTTTTGGTCTTTGTGCAAAACTGCGATGTTGTCGCTATATTTAACTTTGGACAAAATCTCTTCTTCAAGAGGTGTTTTGTCAGAAATGATTCGATGGGTTTGGTCAGCATGAGATGCAAAAATGACATGATCAAATGAATAATTTTCACCTTGATCGTCAGTTAATATGATTTTTTCTCCATCTTGTTTTGAAACGATGATATTGCAATTCAGTTTGATTTTATCTTTAAAACTTTCGCTCATCTTTTTCACATATTCCTTTGATCCACCCATAACTGTGTACCACTGTGGTTGGTTGAGAATGGTCAAAAGGCCGTGATTATAAAAGAATTGTAGAAAAGTTTTGGCAGGATAATTCTTGATTAGACCTAAAGGGCAACTCCAGATTGCTCCTGCCATTGGGAACAAATAGTAATTTTTGAAATATTCACCTAATTTCAATCCATCAATAAAATCTCCGAGGGTTTTATCTTTAAAATCTTCGCCATTTTCAATTAGTCTGATGGAATTCTTGTTGAATTTTATAATGTCTTTGAGCATTTTTAAGAATTTAAGATTAAATAAATTCTTTTTTTGCGCAAAAAGACCAGTCAAATTATCGCCAGAATATTCAAATCCACTATCCAAATCTTTGATTCCAAAAGACATATTACTCTTTTGGGTGGGGATCTTTAGATGTTCAAAAAATGCTTTGAGGTTGGGGTAGGTCCGATGATTAAAAACAATAAATCCCGTATCAACATTAATAATTTTACCATCGGGAGAATTTGTATAATTTATTGAGGCTGTGTTGGAATGTCCGCCCAAATAGTCGTTTTTTTCAAACAAAGTGATGTCATGATCTTTATTCAAAATCCAAGCACAAGACAACCCTGATATTCCTGATCCAATTATTCCTATTTTCATTTAATGATTTTTTATTCCACAGTTACAGATTTCGCTAAATTTCTTGGTTGATCAACATCATTTCCTCTATAAATTGCTGCAAAATAGGCGATCAATTGGGTGGGAATGACGCAAGTCAAAGCTTCGTCAATGATATTGGTTATTGTTGGCAAACGAATTGATTTGTGGGTGATTCCTTTTAATTCTTCAATTCCCGCATCATTTCCAATCAAAATAACTTTGCCGCCACGAGCGACGATTTCTTCAATATTTGAAGCTGATTTCTCAAATAGTGCAGTATTTGGAGCGATGGCGATGACCGGCATTTTTTCGTCAATAAGAGCAATCGTTCCATGCTTAAGCTCTCCAGAAGCAATTCCAAAAGCATTGATGTAGGAAAGTTCTTTTAGTTTTAAGGCACCTTCCAAAGCTGTTGGATAAGAAACTCCACGACCAATATAGATTAGGCTTTGAGATTTGCTGATGAATTTTGCGGCATCTTTGATTTGGTCTAGATTCTCTGTTTTTAAGATCTCTTCAATTTTTTCTGGCACTTTCAAGAAGCTTGCAATCAGTTCTTTTTTTGTTTTTTCATCGATGGTTTTCTTCAATTCTGCAAGCTCTAAAGCAAATAAAATCAAAACCGAAACCTGTGCGATGTAGGCCTTGGTGGAAGCAACTCCAATTTCAGGTCCAGCAATGGTTCTGATAATTGCATCTGCCAAATAAGCCATGTTGCTTTGAGCAACATTGACGATTCCTAGGGTTTTTTGTCCGGCTTCCTTGGTATATTTTAGAGCCGCTACGGTGTCTGCGGTTTCTCCAGATTGAGAGATGAATATGTTTAGATTGTTGCCGCAAAAAGCGGGATTGCGGTAACGAAATTCAGATGCGATGTCGACTTCAACATTAACTTTTGCCAAAGATTCAATCAAATATTTCCCTACAAGAGCAGAATAATATGAAGTTCCACAAGCAATGATGGTGATTTTATCGATGGATTTTAGATCAAATGGGAAGTTGGGTAGAGATATTTTTCCATTCTTAGTAGAGATGTAGTTGTCGGCGATATCGCGAACTACTCTTGGTTGTTCAAAAATTTCTTTTTGCATGAAATGTTGGTAGTCTCCTTTGGTGATTTTTTCCAAATCTTTTTCCATGGTTTTGATTTTTCGAGAAACTTTATTCAAATCCGAATCAAGAATTTCAGCCGCTTCACAAGTCAAAAATGCCACA
>JBLHSZ010000002.1:0-22475 GCA_047627095.1 Rickettsiales bacterium | reverse complement strand
CTATCAATCAAGAAATTTTGATTTTGATGCCAAAATTATCGCAATCTATGGAAAAAATGGCGCCGGAAAAACCAACATCCTAGAGGCAATATCACTTCTCAGTAAGGGATCTGGAATCAAAGGTGCTGAATTTTGCGACATGGTTTTTGAGCAAAGACTACAACAAAACTTCACTATCTACAGCGATATTGGGAATCATCCAAAAATTGAAAACATCGGCACATCTTTTTTATCTACAGACAATAAAAGAATTTTCCAAATCGACAACCAACTCCTAACCAGCAACACCAGACAAAGGATCTTCCCGACTATTATCTGGTTAACACCCCAAATGGACAATTTATTTTGTTCTTCAAAAACCCTAAGAAGAAAATTTCTTGATAAAATAGTCGCCGATATCGATCCTCTTCACAATAGCAGAATAAACTCCTACAACCATTCAGTTCGTGAAAGAATAAGCCTATTGCAACGCTTCGGAAATCGTGAAAACTGGCTCAACATCATTGAACGAAAAATTGCCGAACTTACGACAGCAATTGCAATTGCCAGGAATGAAGCAATTTCCTATCTCAATCAAACAATTCTTGAAGGTAGTGACAATTTCACTAAATCAGAAATAAGAATTATTGGTGAAGCAGAACAAATTGTGTTAACACAAACAGCTCTTGAAGCAGAAGAGCAGTTTGCAAAAAGAATAAGATCTAATCGTGAACTTGATTTAAAAAGCAATCGCACCAATTTTGGGATCCACAGAAGCGATCTAACGGCAATTCTGTTAGGAAAAGATATTGAGGCAAAATTCTGCTCAACAGGAGAACAAAAATCCATTCTGATCGCTCTAACTTTCGCTAGAATAAGAATGTTTTCTCTTCTAAACCTACCAATGGCAATATTACTTCTCGATGAAATCGCCTCTCACCTTGATGAACAAAAAAGAGCTGATTTAATGAATGAGATTTCCACATTAAACTGTCAAAGTTTTTTAACCGCCACTTCTAGAGGGTTTTTTAGTGATTTATTTCATTTTGATACAAAAACTGTATCATTCTTGGAATTGGGTTAATTTTTATTGACAAGCGAGATTTGTTATTGCTAAATGATCTACTGGTTTATTTTACTGTTCTCTTTAGGGTTCCGGCGAAACAAATCTTTTAATCGCAAGATTACAAAGTGTTTTTTATTTTTTATTTTTTTATTTTTATTTATTTATGTCAACTGGAACAGTTAAGTGGTTTAATAGTACTAAAGGATATGGTTTTGTAAAACCAGACGATGAAGGTGCTGATATTTTTATTCATATCTCAGCAGTTCATGATGCTGGTCTTCAGGGACTAGACGAAGGACAAAGAATCAGCTATGATGCTGAAGATAACAAAGGCAGAAAAGCAGCCGGAAACATCAAATTAGCAGACTAATTTGGGTGGGGGCGTATAAAAATATTTTACGCCCCTATTGTTTCCTTCAGAAGCTCCTTTCTAGAACTTAAATATCTCACCAAAGACAACAAACTTCTCTTGCATTTTAAGATCTTCCAAACCTCCAAAAAATAACTATTTGATTTGGCTCTGACCATTTTTACCCCCCCCCATTTATTACTATCGACTTTCTCATTTTTCAGCTAATAACGATGCCCGCCTCAAATGTGATATTTAGGTAAAATATTATTACCATTATTACCTTCCCGTTTGCATCATCAATCAGATATATCCGCACATTATAAATAATAAAAGATGGTACTGGAAAATTATTAATTCTAATTTTGAGTTTTAAGATCTGGCGGGATATTCAAGAATTAAATTAGTGGGTATGAGAGGATATAAAATCTAGAAGTGAACATGGTAAAACCAAAATGGTTTTGTCATATAAATTATGTAACTTGAACAAATTACTAAAAATAGAAGAAGAAATAGGCTGGATTTTTTGGTAATAAATTGGAACAACAGAAACATAATTTGTCTATTGTTCCAAATACCATTAAAATATAAAGTGGTTAACTTAATTCAACCAAACCTTTGGGGGAAAGGTTGAAATTAATCATTTTGAAAGCGCAGACCAACCTCTTCATAGTAACGCATTGCGCCTTTATGAAGTGGAGCATAATTACCATTCTGGACGATTTCTTTCTTGTTTAAAGAAGAAAATACTGGGTGAAGAGTTTTAAAATCACCAAAATCACTAAACACTGCTTTAGTTAAGTTATATACTACATCGCTAGAAATTTTGCTTGAAGTAACAACCGTTGCCTTAACACCAAAAGTATGAATATCATCAGGATTTCCACGATACATACCACCAGGGATCGTTGCTTCAACATAAAACGGATTTAATCTTATCAATTTCTTAATTGATTTCTTATCAACACTTAGAATTCTAACTTTACATTTTGGATTTGAATTTTGTGTTGCCTCTTGCAAAATACCATTCGGATTTCCAGCAGTATAGATCATCACGTCAATGTCTCCTGCACATAAAGACTGAACTTGGTCAGATGGATCAAGATTAGTTATTTTGGAAAATGATTTTTTGTCCCAACCTTTAACTTCTGAAAGCACCTCCATGGTAGCATACATTCCGGAACCTTGGGGGCCAAAATTCACTTTCTTTCCAACGATTCCGTCAAGATGTTTAATGCCCGAATCTTTTCTAACTGCCAATGTAAATGTTTCTGTATAAAGAGAGAAAATTGATCTTAACTTTCTAAATGGCGCTTGATCTGCAAAAAAACCAGTACCATTATAAGCGTGATATTGCCAATCAGATTGAACAATCGCAAATTCAGTTCCTCCCTTTCTAAGAGAATTAAGGTTTGAAACCGAACCACCTGTGGATTCAGCAGAACATCTAATATTATGATCCTTTCTACCACGATTAACAAAGCGGCAAATTGCACCACCAGATGGGTAATAAACTCCCGTAATATTACCAGTAGCAATATTAATATATTTTGGGGATGCTATAACAGATGATATATCATACATCATGGCAACCAAAGAGAATAATACGAACAATTTATGAGACTTTTTCATTACCATAATTTACTTAGGTTGATATAAAATTAAAATGCCCACTAAAAATAGCAGATTTCTTTAACTACTTTTTTCTTTGAGCAGAAATTTTATCTTTCAAAGCGTCAATACCTAAAGCTCCTGGAACCAATTCTTCTCCGATAAGAAACGCTGGAGTTCCACTAATTCCAATTGAAGTCGCTAATTCTTTATTAGAATTAATTTTAGCTTCAATCTCAGAATTCTTATCTTCCAAGGTTTTTATAAGTTTTGCAGTATCAATACCCAAATCTTTAGCGATTCTGATTGCTCCATCTTTTTTTCGAACAGAACTTTTCATCAAGGCATCATGAAATTTGACATAGCTTGACTTGTCGATCATGTTAACTGCAATCGCAACTTTTGCTAATTCAGCAGAATCTGGACCCAAGATCGGCAATTCTTTAAATATGACGCGAACCTTCTTATCTTGGCTAATAATTTTTTCGACAGTAGTTTGAGCTTTTTTACAATATCCGCAATTATAATCAAAAAATTCTACGATTGTAACATCATAACCTTTTGGAGCATATTGTGGGTCAGTTTTATCGTTAAAAATTTCATCTGCTTTAGATGAAATACTTTTTTGAGAATTTTTTTGTTGATCTTGAGCAGCTTTTTGTTGCATCTTTACAACCGAATCGATTATTGCTTCAGGATTTGCTTCAACCCATTTAGCGATAACTTCCTCAACATCAGCAACATTTTTAACAGAATTTCCACCATCAATACCACTAGATTTAAAATCTAATTCAACATCGTTTGATGATTCTTTATTATATACAGCGTAGCCAACGCCAGCGATCAATACAATTATGGCAAGTGAGATGATGATTTTAAGGGGTGATGTTTTATTAGCTGGAGATTCGTTTATCATTGTTCTAAAATAAGTTGGATTATTTGAAATAATGTTCAAATTTGAATTTTAAAAAGTTATCAAACCGGCATGATAATTGCAACACAAATAAAACCCTCCTTCTTTATCGAAGACGATCTTGAGAATAATAATAAAGAAACACCATTTCTAGTTGTCGGAATTGATGAGGCTGGAAGAGGACCTCTTTCTGGTCCAGTTGTGGCGGCGAGTATAATTTTAGACAGGGAAAACTATCCGGAGAAATTAAACGATTCCAAGAAACTAAGCGCCACAACAAGAAAAGAGCTATTCGCACAACTAATGAAAAACTCTAGATTTGGTATTGGTATTGTTGATGAAAAAATGATTGATAAAATCAATATTCTAAATGCCACCAAATTGGCGATGAAAATATCATTTGATAATTTATGTAAAAACTATCAAATAGTACCCAGCCACACAATAGTTGACGGTAATTTTATTCCGCGAATACAATGTCCAGCGACAGCAATTATAAAAGGTGATCAGAAAAGTCTGTCAATTGCTGCAGCATCAATCATCGCCAAAGAAACCAGAGATCAGATAATGAAAAATATCGATGAAGAATTTCCCCATTACAATTGGAAACAAAATAAAGGATATCCAACAAAACATCATTATGAAATGATTCAACAACATGGCGTATCAAAATATCACCGCAAAAGTTTTAGACTAATATAAATGATAGAAATAAAAGAAAGCGATCCACAGGCCTCGCAAATTGCCACCAAAATATTGAAAAATGATGGGATCATTTGTTTTGCAACTGAAACCGTATACGCCCTCGCCTGCAATGCCGCTAGTGATATAGCGGTTTCTAAAATTTATAAAATCAAGGAGCGTGATTCCAAGAAACCAATTGCAGTGTTTGTTAAAGACCAGAAAATAGCAGAAAAATTTCTGCATTTTAACGAAAAAGAAAAAAAATTATCCAATCATTTTATGCCAGGAATGATTACATTGATCTTAAGAAAAAAAGATTCAGATGTTTCAGAATTAAAAGTTTCGCCGCTATTAAGTAAAGACGAAAATCTAGGATTAAGAATTCCCGATCATAAATTTTGCCTAGATTTATTAAATAAATTTGATGGAATCATCGCTGCAACAAGTGCCAATCCAAGCAATCAAGATCCTGCTATAAATTTTATCCAAGCTAAGAAATATTTTAATAATAAAGTTGATTTAATAATTGACGGTGGAATTTGCATTCATAAAATGGCGTCAACCGTTTTGAAGGTGGAGAAGAAGATAAATATAATTAGATCCGGAGCTATTACTAAAAATCAATTAGACAATTTATGAAAAGTATAATTAAACACCCAATTTTCCGCATTGCAGGAATATTGGCTATTTTATATTATGGATTATTTCACGATAAATCCTCACCCGACAACCTTGGAAATAGGCTTTCTTCACAAAACATCAAATCCAACCTTCGAGACGTAACATCAAAAAGCCTCTATATCATTGACAATGTCAAAAAAGCTGAAAAAATAAGTAAATCCTACGCAGAACAAGAATCTAAAGAAAATACCGATGAAAAATAAAAACTCACATTCATTCCTAAAATTCATCTGTGACTTTCTCCCACTTTTGGTTTTCTTTTTTGTCTATAAAACTTCAAATGAACCACAACCAATAATTCCAGCCACAATTGCCTTGGTTACTACCACTTTTATAGCCCTAACTATAAATTATATCGCAACAAGAAAGATCGCTAAGATGCCCTTATTTTCTGCTTTATTGTTAGGGTTTTTTGGGATTCTAACGGTATTTTCTGGCAATGATATTTTCATAAAGATAAAACCGACTCTGATCAATCTATTATTCGCCTCAATCTTACTATTTGGATATTTCTCCAAAAAACCCCTATTGAAAATGCTGCTAGGAAATGCCTTTATAATCGACGACAAGGCTTGGCTAAATCTCTCAATGCGCTGGGCTTTTTTCTTTATTTTTCTGGCCATTTTGAATGAATCTATCTGGCGTAATTTTTCTACTGATTTTTGGGTTCAATTTAAAGTTTTTGGCATATTGCCTCTTTCAATTGCATTCACCATATCACAAATTCCCTACCTTATAAAACAACAAACAAATACTACCTCATGAATTCATCCGCAATTAAAGTTGAGAACATTTTCAAAGCCTTTGGCCAAAAGTTAGTCCTAAACGATGTTAGTCTTGAAGTTGGAAGCAACGAGATCTTCGGATTTGTTGGCCTGAATGGAATAGGAAAAACCACATTAATCAAAATTATTATTGATCTTTTAGAACATGACGGTGGTGGAGCAACTATTTTTGGAATTGATAAGATTCTACCAGAAGCTAGGAAAAATATCGCCTATCTGCCAGAAAAATTTCATCCATCAAGCCAATTAAAAGGATCTGAATTCCTAAAATTTGTAACCGGATTCCATAAAAAGAAATTTAACCTTAAAAAAGCACAAGAACTCGCCAAAAACTTAGATTTAGATCCAAATGCGCTGAATCTTAGAATATCCAAATATTCCAAAGGAATGACCCAAAAACTAGGTCTTCTTGGAACTTTCCTAAGCGAAGCAAAATTGATTATCTTGGACGAGCCAATGAGCGGACTTGATCCAAGAGCAAGAATTTCTCTTAAAAAACAACTTACTAACTACAAAGAGGCGGGAAATTCTATATTCTTTAGCTCACATATTCTATCTGACATCGATGAAATTTGTGATCGTATTGCGATTATCAATGATGGAAAAATCGCTTTTACCGGAAAACCAGAAGAGTTCAGAGAAAAGCACAATGAAGATAATTTAGAGAAAGCATTTCTCAATGAGATAGGAGTATAAATAATATAATTTTTCACTCAAAATGGACGTTTTAAGCAAAATTTTTTTGGGTTTACAAAGACAATCTTTCTAGAAATAATCACTCGCTAATTTTGAGAAATTTCCACAAAAATCATCATCCTTATGTTGGTATTTATATGAATAAAAATAGCCCCTGCGGTCAATAAATACGACGCATTGGGTTTGTGTGGTGGTGGGTCCTATCACCAAAATCTCTTCTTATTTACGTCCCTATTTTTAAACTATCCAACTTCCCCATCAATAATATTCTCGTCACTTACAATATTATATTTGTCCAACTTCTGGCCGATACTTTTTTTGCTCGACTCAATTCCCATTTTATTCAAATTATTTACTCTGACCAAAAACCTTCCGTTAAAAGTTGCGGCAAATTCATTATAAGATTTTACAGCCTTACTGGTTGCCTTTCCAATATCTTCAGCCTTACTAAACATTGTAGTAATTGATTCAATCAACTTTCTGACCTCAATCCTCAAAGCCTCAACATTCTCTTCTTGTTTAATTTTTCCAATAGTCAATTTGGCTTGAGACAACAAATTATAAAGTCCAATCGGGGTTAAAACCCAAATTCCCAAATCCAGGGCTTTCTGCGTGAAATTCTTATCAATTTCATTGACTATCGAAAGCATCTTCTCGGTTTGCAAAAACATCACGGTAGTAAAAATCTGATTATGATTATTCTTCTTAATCTCAGAAAATTCTTTCGCACCAGAATAGTTGCGCTTTTTCAAATCATCCAAATGTTTGAGCATGGTTTCTTTGAGCTTGATTCGCATTGCAGATTCTAGATCAGGATCTTTATCTTCGATTGCTTTTTGCAACTCCAAAAAGAAAATTGATGATTTGCTATCAATAATAACATTATGGTTATTTGGTAGAAATAAAATGACATCTGGTTTTCTCGCAGAATTATCGCTAGCCAGAAAATGCGATTGCAAAACATAATCACCGACATCGTTTGCGCTAGTTTTTTCTTTTAAGCCGGATGATTTAAGGATATTCTCTAAAGTAATTTCAGCAGTTCTTCCAGCCCCAGAAGGATTAAGAAGAGCGTTTTTAGTTAGATTAATTTCACCATTAGATTTAGTCACATCATCATTTAATGAGCTAACTTTATTCAAAACATTCTCAAAGTTTTTATAAAGATCTTCATTAATTTTGGTTATTTTATCTTCTTGATTTTTGCTGAATTTTTGCTGTTCCTCACTATGTTTCTTCATTAATTCTTCTGATAATTGGAAAAGAATTTTTTCCTTATCCAGCTTCCATTCACGTTTTTCTTTTTCAATAAATTCTTGGTTTTGCCTCAGAAGTTCATTTTTCTTTTCAAAATCGATAATTTTCTGATTTTGCAGTCGAGAATTTTCTTGATCGGTTTGAATTTGCAATTTTAAATCAGAAATTGTTATTTCCGCTTGCCTGAATCTTCCTTGATAGATCAATAATTCTTGGTTTTTTTCTTGTAATTTTGAAGCTCTAAAAACAAAAATCACCGCAACAACTCCGCCTATTGCAAATCCGCTGATAAATAACATTATTTCCATTTGAAAACTAATAAAAGATTACTATATTCGCCGCTCCGTTTTTCACAATTTGACGCATCCTAAAAAAGGATATTTAAAATATACTATGAAAACCATTAATCCACAAATTTTCTATACGGTTCCTTTGAGAGATCTTGTTGTTTTCCCTCACATGACAACAACTGTCATAGTTGGAAGGCAAAAATCCGTACAGGCGATTGAAAATGCCAAAAATGCCAATATTCCAGTTTTTGTTGTCACTCAAACCAATCCTGATAAAGATTTTTTTGACGAAGAAAGTGTCTACAAGGTTGGTGTTATCTGCAAAATAATTGAAACCACTAGAATGACTGGCGGAAATCTGAAAGTAGTTTTGCAAGGATTGCTCCGAGGAAGCATAACTAGAATCTTGCCACAAAATGATTTTTTTTCTTGCGAAGTTAAATTAATTCAAGACAAGCAATATTCTTTGGAAGACAAAGAACTAAGTGGATTAATAAAAGCATCCGTTGATAGCTTTTCAGAATACAGCGCCTTTAACAAAAAAATTACACCAGAGGTCCTTGGTGCTCTGACTAAAGTCAAATCTCCCAATGACCTAGTCTTCTTGATTTGCTCTTTTTTAAACTCCAGCATAAAATCCAGACAAGAAATTTTGGAAGAGAACAACATTAAGAAAAAAATCTACAAAGCTTTAGAACTTCTACAAAAAGACATCAATATTTCTACTGCAGAAGAGAAAGTAGCAAGAAACATTCAAGAAAAAATCGCCAAAAGCCAAAAAGATCTTTTTCTTCACGAACAGTTGAAGCATATCAAAAAAGAATTAGGGCAAGATGAAAACGGTGAAATTCAAACCATCAAAAACAAAATCTTAAAACTAAAGCTTCCTGAAGAAGTGTCAGAAAAATGCCAAAGCGAGATTGCAAAACTAGAAAAGATGAATCAATTCGCCTCTGAAGCTGGCGTGGTTCGCGGCTATCTAGATTGGATCACTCAACTTCCTTGGCACAAACAAAGCAAATCAAACAATAATCTAGAAAAATCCCAAAAAATTCTCGATAAAAACCATCACGCCCTAAACAAAATCAAAGATCGTATTTTAGAATTTATTGCAGTTCAGATGAAAACATCTGACTCTTCTAAAGGACCAATATTGTGCTTAGTCGGCGCTCCTGGAGTTGGAAAAACCTCTTTGGCAAAAGCAATTGCCGATTCTCTAAATCGAAAATATGTCAAAGTATCTCTAGGAGGAGTTCGTGATGAAGCAGAAATCAGAGGTCATAGAAGAACCTATATTGGCTCAATGCCGGGCAAAATCATTCAATCTATGAAAAAAGCCAAAGTCGTAAATCCTTTGATGCTCTTGGATGAAATCGACAAAATGTCTTATGATATGCGTGGAGATCCTTCTTCAGCTTTGCTAGAAGTTTTAGACCCAGAACAAAATCAAAATTTCAACGATCATTTTTTAGAAGTTGATTACGACCTTTCTAAAGTAATGTTTGTAGCCACCGCAAACAACATCGCTAATGTTCCCGCTCCTTTGCGAGATAGAATGGAAATTATCCGCCTTTCCGGATATACCGAAGATGAAAAACTCAATATCGCCAAAAAACATTTATTGCCGAAACAAAGATCTGAGCACGGACTTAGTGCCAAAGAGTTCGGTATTAATGACTCAGCTCTTTTGAAGCTAATCAGAAAATACACCTTCGAAGCCGGAGTCAGAAATCTAAACCGCGAAATCGCCTCACTTGCCAGAAAATTAGTTAAAAAAATTATTTCTAATGAAGTCAAAAGCATGAATGTGACTGAAAAGAATCTTGGTGAGCTCGCCGGAGTAGAAAAATTCAACTATGGAGTTGCTAAAAAAGAAGACAAAATTGGCGTAGCAACTGGATTAGCTTATACTAACTTTGGTGGTGATTTATTAGATATTGAAGTGATCAAGTTCAGTGGTTCTGGGAAAATTCAAATCACCGGAAAACTAGGTGATGTCATGAAGGAATCAGCTCAAACTGCACTCAGCTATGTCAGATCGATTTCTGAGGAGATCAATATTTCTCCCAAAGAATTCAATAAATATGATTTTCATATTCACGTTCCGGAAGGCGCGACACCGAAAGACGGCCCTTCAGCTGGTGTAGCAATTTGTTGTGCCTTAGTTTCAGCAATTACTGGTCTCAGCATAAATAAAGATGTTGCCATGACTGGAGAAATCACTCTAACGGGCAGAGTCTTGCAAATTGGCGGTTTAAAAGAAAAGCTATTGGCAGCTCTAAGAGGTGAAATAAAAATTGTCGTTATTCCTGATCAAAATCTAAAAGACATTGAAGACATGCCCGAAGATGTTAAAAAGAATCTTAAAATCAAAACAGTTTCCAATGCTAGGGAGGCTTTAAAAGAAGTTTTGATCGGATATACAAAAACAATCAAAGAAACTAAAAATGCAAAACGAAAATAATAAAAACATTATATTTGCCATCGTTCTTTCGGCAATCATCCTAATTTCCTGGACTTGGCTTTATGAAAAACCAAGAATTGAAGCCAGACAAATTGAGAGTCAAAAAACCACCACTCAAAACAAACAAAACGCCAAGGCAGATAACTCACCATATTTTAATGATGATCAAATTGACTTCACAACCAACAACGCTGGGTCACTAGGAACAAAAACCAACAATATTATCTTACCAAAAGAAGAGATTCTTGATAGCACTAAAAACCAAAGGGTCCAAATCCAAACTCCGGAATTGAGCGGATCAATCAATTTAAAAGGAATGATATTTGATGATTTAACTTTGGTTAATTATAAAGAAAGTCTTGATCCTGAAAGCGACGAAGTAACCCTCCTTTCTCCTTCCGGCAGTGCTGAAGCATATGGGGTTAATTTTGGCTATAGAACCTTGACTAAAGGCATCGATATGCCAAATAAGAACTCACTGTGGAAAGCCAATCATAATACTTTAACTCCGACAAATCCGGTTATTCTTTCTTGGCAGAATAAACAAAAAATCAAATTTGAGGTCAAAGTTGAAATTGACGAAAATTATATGTTCTTTGTCACTCAAAACGTCACAAACAATTCTCCTGAAAAATTAGAAATATTCACCACCACAAATATTGATCGTTTGCTGCCACAAATGCATTCTGCAATATATATTCTTCATGAAGGTCCAATCGGAGTATTTGATGGGATTCTAACCGAAACAAGCTATGACGATGTTAAGAGCGAAAATAACGCAATAGATTTTCAGGCCGAATCAGGTTGGTTCGGTATTACTGATAAATATTGGCTAGTCTCAATCATTCCAGACTCAAAAAGCAGATTTGAGACCAGATTCTCCCACAACCAAAACACTTATTCAGTTGCTTCAAAAGGGCAAAGATTCGCGATTGAAAGCGGCAAAAGCATTTCCTTTGATCAAAAAATGTTTGCAGGAGCTAAAAAAGTATCCCTACTTGATCAATATGAAAAAGATTTCGGAATCAAGCGTTTTGATTTAGCGGTTGATTTTGGATGGTACTATTTCCTCACGAAACCTTTCTTCTTCATTTTACAATTTTTCAACAACCTACTTGGAAATTACGGGTTAGCAATCCTAGCAATAACCGTTTTAATAAAGTTGGCATTGTTCCCTTTGGCAACAAAATCCTACACCGCAATTGCTAAAATCAAAAAACTACAACCCAAAATTGATAAAATTCGCGAGGAATTCAAAGACAAAAAGATGGAAATGAATAAGGCAATTATGCAGCTTTATAAAAAAGAAAAGGTCAATCCAGTCTCTGGATGTCTACCAATGCTAGTCCAAATCCCGGTTTTCTTCTCGCTATATAAAGTCCTATATCTAACCATTGACATGCGTCACGCACCATTTTATGGATGGATAACAGATTTGTCAGCACCAGATCCAGCTCACATCCTGAATCTATTTGGAGTATTGCCGTTTGAAGTTGCCGGAATATTCGCAATTGGCCTATGGCCAATTCTTATGGGGATAACCATGATGCTGCAACAAAAACTAAATCCACAACCCGCAGATCCTGTGCAAGCAAAAGTAATGAAGTTATTACCATTCATTTTGATTTTTGTTTTCGCACCATTTGCGGCTGGACTAGTAATATACTGGACTTGGAGCAATAGCTTGTCTATTCTACAACAATGGTATATAACTAGGAAATTCAAATAGAGCACCTCTTGAAAATTATATAGGTCAAACTCTATCTGGGGTTTGACAAATTTCGTTATGGAGCTTAGTGAGGATTAGCTGAACTTAGTAAAATACAAATTGCAAGAGAGTAAAAACCATCGCCTCTCGCAGACGAAATTAACAATATATCTTAACGACGTATTGTTTTATAAAAATACAAAGCTTAGGAAGAATGGCCGAGTGGCTTAAGGCGCACGCTTGGAAAGCGTGTATAGGGGTTAAACTCTATCGGGGGTTCGAATCCCCCTTCTTCCGCCAACTTATAGGTATTTAATATTTAATTTCAAAAAAACTTCTATCTTTAAGCAACAAGATCAGGATTTAAACCCTCAATAAAATAAATTAGGTTCGCCAAACCTCGTTATGGAGCTTAGACAAATAGAAGGTTGCAAGAGAGCCAAAACAAACCCCGTCACCTAGTCTTCAAACTTTCCACAAAAAACCATTTGACAATCTTAGTCATTAAAAGTCTAATTTGTTCCACGTAGAACAATAAATTTCCTTCCTAAATAAATGCAAAAATCCGCCAAAATAATAGCTGTCGTCAACCAAAAAGGTGGCGTAGGAAAAACCACAACCGTCATCAACCTAGCAACTGCTTTTGCCACTCTAAAAAAGAAAGTTCTAGTAATAGATTTCGATCCCCAGGGAAATGCCAGCACAGGACTAGGACTCTATCACCAAGATAGAACACATAGTATCTATGACGTAATGGTTGATGAATGCACTATTCAAGATGCAATCTTTAAAACTTCAATTAAAAATCTCTTCTTAATTCCTGCAACCGTCAATCTTTCTGCCTGCGAAGTGGAGTTAGCAACTATTGAGAACAGAGAATTCATTCTCAAAGATAAATTAAACACAATAGTGCATGATTATGATTGCATCATCATTGACTGCCCTCCATCACTTGGCCTACTTACTGTAAATGCTCTAACTGCAATCAATACAACTTTAATCCCTATGCAGTGTGAGTTCTTTGCCCTAGAAGGCCTTAGCCACTTATTAACAACTCTAGATTTGGTAAAAAGCAACCTAAATCCAGATTTAAGAATTAGCGGCATAATTCTAACCATGCATGACCGCAGAAACAAACTGACCGAACAGGTTGAAAATGATGTCAGAGACTTCTTAGAGAAGATGGTCTATCAAACAATAGTTCCCAGAAACGTAAGATTGTCAGAAGCTCCTTCTTATGGAATGCCCGCTTTGATATATGATCCAAAATGCCAAGGATCAATTGCATATGTTAAATTAGCGAAAGAAATAATAAAAAAAGAAAAACTCTAATTCTCAATCTTATAAAATGTTCCACGTGGAACAATACAACTCTTAATCAATATATTATGAAAATGAATCACGATAAAAAATTGGGTCGCGGACTATCTGCCTTACTTGGAGAATCCAACAGTCAAAGAGAAGCAAGGGCAGATTCTTTAAACAAGAACAACTCTGCGCAATCAATTTCGATAAACAATCTTATTGCTGGAGTTTATCAGCCAAGAAAGAATTTTGATCAAAATAACCTTACAGAGTTAAGTAACTCAATCCGTGAGAATGGTATCATTCAGCCAATTATTGTCAGAAAAGCTGAAGGAGTAACTTTTGAAATAATTGCAGGTGAACGAAGATTTAAAGCTGCAAAAATGGCCGGCCTAATTCAAGTCCCAGTTGTCATCAAAGACATTGACAATACTCAAGCCTTAGAATTTGCCATAATTGAGAATGTCCAAAGGGAAGATCTGTCTCCAATTGAAGAGGCGAATGGTTATAAACAATTGATCAACGAATTTGAATATACCCAAGATCAAGTAGCAAAGAAAATTGGTTATAGCCGAAGTCATATTGCCAACATCCTAAGGCTCTTGTCATTGCCAAAAGAAGTTCAGAAGTTACTAGATGATAAGAAAATTAGCTTTGGTCACGCCAAAGCGATAATGAATCTTGAGAATGTTGTTGATATTGCTAATCAAATCGTTGAAAACAATTGGTCAGTAAGAGATGTTGAAACAATATTTAATAATAACCAAAGCCCAGTAAAAGCTAAAAGCAATAAAAGCGCAGCCACCGAAATAAAATCAACTAGTACAAAAAGCCAACCGGTTAAAGATGTTGAATCTAAGTTCAAAAAATTATTTCCAGAAAGAATCATTAAGGCAGAATATAATCAACAAAAAGGGAAAGGAAAAATAACTATCTTTTTTAAAGACCTAAAAGAGATTGAAGAATTAGTAGATAGTTTCTAAGTCCACGATAATTATTCTCTGAATCACCTATTTCCAGGCTCTCATAAATTACGGAGTAGGGCAGGGCGGATATAATATAGAATTAAATCCTTAAAGAAAAATAAAAAACAACAATGATAAAAGCAAAAAATTATATATTAGAAATAGATCCTTATAAGCCAGGAAAGTCTAAAACTGATAATATCAAAGTAACAAAATTATCCTCCAATGAAAATGCCTTGGGAGCCAGTCCCAAAGCAATATCTTCTTATCAAGATCACAGCTCTAAAGCTTTCCGCTATCCTGATGGTGGATGCAATGAATTGAGAGAAGCGTTAGCAAACAAAAATTCAATTGATGCAGATAGAATTGTTTGTGGTGCTGGATCAGATGAAATCATCGCTCTATTAACTCATTCTTTTTGTGATGTTGGTGACGAGGTATTATATAGTGAGTACGGGTTCTTAATGTATCCAATTTCTGCCAAAAGAGTCGGCGCCAAATCAGTCATTGCTAAAGAAGTTAATTTGACCGCCAATGTCGATAACTTTATTGCCCAAATCAGCGGCAAAACAAAGATCATCTTTCTTGCCAACCCAAACAACCCAACCGGATCATATTTAAATAAAGATGAAGTCAAAAGACTAATTGATAATGTTCCGAGCAATATTCTAATTGTTCTAGATTTAGCATATGCCGAATTTGTAGATGAGGACGACTATCCAAATGGAATAGAATTGTCAGATCAATATCAAAACGTCATGATGATAAGAACCTTTTCAAAAATTTACGGACTCGCATCTCTTCGTTTAGGCTGGTCATATTCAAGTCTTTATGTTGCAGATATTCTTAATAGATCACGTGGCCCATTTAATGTTTCTGGAGCAGCACAAAATGCTGGTATCGCCGCAATTAATGATGAAAAATTTCTAGAAGCGTCAAAGTCTCATAATAAAAAATGGCTCAAAATTTTTGCTGAAGAATTAGATAAGATTGGTCTCAAACACTATCCTTCAGTAGCAAACTTTATTCTAATCGACTTTCTTTCACCTGAGAAATGCCAACAAGTCAATCAATTCTTATTAGACAACGGGGTAATCTTGAGAGAAATGTCATCTTACCACTTGCCCAATTGCCTAAGAATGACGATAGGTATTGAAGAAGAAAACTTACTAGTAATAAAACTACTTAAACAATTATAAATTGTTCCACGTGGAACATAACTAAAGCAACCAATGAATTTTACATATAAAAACAACCAATTATTCGCTGAAGAATCATCAATAGCTGAAATTTCTAGTCAAGTTGGAACCCCCTTCTACTGCTATTCAAAATCTGGATTGGTAGCAAATTATCAGAGATTTTCCGATGCCTTCAAAGGAACAGATCATAAAATTTGTTATGCCATTAAAGCTAATCCAAATATCAACATTACCAAGATTTTTGCCAATCTCGGAGCAGGAGTTGATGCTGTTTCTGCAGGAGAAATATACCGAGCTTTAGAAGCTGGAATTGATCCGAAAAAAATTGTTTTTGCAGGTGTAGGGAAAACAAAAGAAGAAATGATTTTTGCTCTAGAAAATGGAGTTGTTGAGTTTTCAATTGAATCAGAACCAGAATTATTTTTACTTCATCAAGTTGCTAAAGATCTCAGATTAACTGCAAAAATAGCATTACGTGTAAATCCTAATGTTGATGCCAAAACCCACAGCAAAATATCTACGGGGAAGAAAGGTGATAAATTTGGTATCGATATTGAAGATGCACCAAGAATATATAAAATAGCTGAAGATCTAGAAAATATAGAAGTTTTCGGCATAGCAACTCATATCGGATCACAGATAACATCTATGGAGCCTTTTATAAAGGCATTCGCCAAGATTAAAGATTTGTGCATAGAGCTTAGGAACGAAGGATTAAAAATTGACAATCTAGATTTTGGTGGAGGAATTGGTATCGCCTATGAAGAAGAAAACCTTATTTCAATTCACGATTATGCCAATTTAATAAAAGGTATCGCCAAAGATTTGAACGTAGGAATAACTATAGCACCAGGAAGGGCAATGGTAGGCGATTCTGGGATTTTGGTTTCCAAGATAATTTATGTTAAAGAAACGGCAGATAAAAATTTTCTGATCATTGATGCTGCAATGAATGATTTGATGCGTCCAGGACTATATGACTCTTACCATAAGGCAGTACCAATATGCCATAAATCTGGGCCATCCGGAAAATTTGATATTGCTGGGCCAGTTTGCGAAAGCACAGATATTTTGGCCAAGAACCGTGACTTTGTCGATCCCAAACAAGAAGACTTAATCGCTTTATTCTATGCAGGAGCTTATGGCGCGTCAATGTCCAACGAATATAATTCTAGGCCACTAATTCCAGAAGTTTTGGTTGACAAAGACAAGTTTACGATAATCCGAAAAAGACCAGAATTTAAAGATATGGTTCGTCTAGAAGTTTTAGATTAGATGAAATTATCTAACTATATTTTTTTGATAGATCTAAATATTATCTAAAAAATAAATTTTACGTTGATTCGGAATAAAATTTTGTTTATTATATATTAACTTCCTTATTAATTTAAATTTAAAAAATTATTATGAAAAATATTTTAGTTGCTACCGATTTATCAGCTGGAGCTGATCGTGCTGTATTAAGAGCAGTTAAACTAGCTCAAGAATTTGAGGCTAAACTAACTATCGCTCATGTCATTAACGGCAAAATGAAAAAAAGCGTAATTGAAAATGCTAAAAATTCTGCCGAAGAAGAAATCAATTTTTGTATAAAGGAAATCAAAATCAAAGATTTAAAAATCGAAATAAAAATTTGCGTTGGTAATGCGTACGCTGAAATTTTAAATCTAATTGAAAAAACAAATCCTGACTTAATAGTCTTAGGACTTCATAGTCACGTCGATAATGATCATCATATCATCGGAAGTGTTACAGAAAGATTAATGAGAAATTCTCATAAACCACTTTTAATTGTTAAAGACAGATTCGAAAAAAAATACCAAGACATCTTGTCTGCCATAGATTTCAATGTTCATTCCAAAAAATCTTTAGAAGTGGCCTTCAAATTATTTGGGGACAGCAAATTTCATTTGCTACACAGCTATGAAATTCCTTTCTTAGGATTTGCTCAAGAAGGCGGAATTATTGAAAAAGGTGTGGCTGACAACAGTGCTAAATTTCTAAAAGAAATGGCGGACGATCTACTAAAAAACTTCAAAGGCAAGAAACCAAAAATAGAGAAAATTGTCAAAAAAGGTTATATAATGAATGTCCTGAATGAAGAAGTAAAAACCATAAATCCAGGATTGTTGGTTATAGGCACTCACAAAAAACATGGTATTATTGATAGCATTGCTATCAGTCCAACTGATGATATCCTAATCAATCCACCTTGCGATGTTCTAATCGCAAACTAGCATCTAATCAAAATTTTTGTTCCAAAAAATAACCGTCAGCACTTTTTTCCACAGTGCTGACATTCATCTCCCTAAAAATAAATTGCAAAATAATATTTAGTTTTTACAATCCTCGCCCTTAATCTTGTCGATTTTGACGGATTAGATAATCTTGGATAATGCTCTTATTGGTGTTGAAGATCTTTTTCGCTTCAATTCTTTTGCCTTATCTTAAATTCAACCAATAAATATAAATATTATGACTAACAACATCCCCACCTTTACCATCAAACAAATGCTTGATGCAGGAGTTCATTTTGGACACAAAACCATGCGTCGCAACCCAAAAATGGGTAAATACATTTTCGGAAGCAGAAACAATCTAAACATCATTGATCTAGAACAAACCGCTCAGTGTTTACATACCGCATTAAAAGCAGTCAAAGAAATTGCTAAAAATAATGGAAGAATTCTATTCGTTGCCACTAAAAAACAAGCGTTCGACGCTGTTGAAGAGTCAGCCAAAAGATGTGGTCAATACTACGTTAACAATCGTTGGTTAGGCGGAATGCTTACTAACTGGAAAACTATTTCTGCCTCAATCAAAACTTTGAAAAAGATTGAAGAACAGCTTGCAAATGATGAACTTGGCCTAAACAAAAAAGAAAGACTTGTTCTTGATCGTCAAAGAATCAAACTTGATAACGCTCTTGGTGGAATCAGAAACATGGGTGGATATCCTGATCTAGTTTTCGTCATCGATATTAATCGTGAAAGTCTAGCAATGGCAGAAGCTAAAACGCTAAAATTGCCAATCATGGCAATCCTTGATACTAACGTCAATCCTGATGGAGTTGCATTCCCAATTCCAGGAAATGATGATTCTGTTAAAGCAATCAAACTTTATTGCCGTCTTATTTCTGACGCTGCACTTGCGGGAATGAAAGAAAGCATGGCTATTTCTGGCGTTGATGCTGAAAAAATTGCCAAATCATCACCTGCAGAAATTCTTGAAGCTGCTAGTGCAAAAAAATCTAGCGAAAAAAAGCCTGAATTCAAAAAAGACAAAGTAATCAAAAAAGCCGCTTCTAAAGCTCCTGCCGAAAAGCCAGTTGTCAAAGAAGTCAAAACTGAAGAAACAGCAAAAGCTGAACCAGCAGCAAAAACTGCTGAAAAAAAAGAACCGGTGGCTAAAAAATCTCCTGCTAAGAAACCAGCAGCAAAAAAATAAATTAAGACAATTAAACAACTAAATAAATAATCAATATGGCAGATTTAGCATTAATAAAAAGACTTCGCGAAACTACAGGATGTGGCATTGCAGATTGCAATAAAGCTCTTAAAGAAAATAGTGACGACTTTGACAAATCAGTTGACTGGCTGCGCAAAAAAGGACTTTCTGCGGCAGTCAAAAAAGGTGGAAGAATTACATCGGAAGGAATTGTTGCTGTTCAAATCAAAGGTTCTGAAGCGGTAATCGTGGAAGTGAATTCTGAAACAGATTTTGTTGCAAGAAATCAGAAATTCCAAGATTTCGTTCAGCATATTTCTTCAGTTGCTTTCGGAACAGGAAGCGATGCCGAAGCCCTAAAAGCGGAAAAATATCCATCTTCCGAACTTACTGTTGGAGAAGAATTGTCAAACCAAATAGGAATCATTGGTGAAAACATCAAGATCAGAAGAGTTGATAATTTGTCAGTAAAAGAAGGTGCAGTTATCAGCTATGTTCATAATCCTGTGGCTCCTAACTTGGGAAAAATTGCCGTTTTAGTTGCCTTAGAATCAACTGGCGATAAAGATAAATTGGAAGAATTTGGTAAACAACTTGCGATGCACATTGCAGCTACTAAGCCCGACGCTCTAAATATCGAAGAAGTTGATCCGGCTAAATTAGAAAGAGAAATCTCAATCTTAAAAGATCAAGCTAAAGCATCTGGAAAACCAGAAAATATCATTGAAAAAATGATGGAAGGCAGAGTCAGAAAATATTATGAAGAAATTGTTCTTCTTGAGCAAAACTTCGTGATGGATGACAAAGTCAAAATCAAAGACGTAGTCAAAAATTTTGGAAAAGAAATCGGATCTGATATTGCCATCTCTGGATTCAAACTATTTATTTTAGGCGAAGGAATTGAGAAAAAAGAAAATGATTTTGCTGCTGAAGTTGCCTCAATGGCCAGCTAATTTTCAGAACTGCTATTAACGAGCTCACAAACTAGTTAATAATTGTGATTTATGAGTGGATTAGTTATGAATTGTGGATAACTTATTGCTCATAAATTACAACTAATCCACTCACAATTCACACAATAAATGTACAAAAGAATTCTCTTCAAAGTATCTGGCGAAGCAATGATGGGTGACAAAGGTTTCGGTCATGACCCAATTGCTATTTCTCGCATCTGTAATCAAATCATAAATACATCCAAAAAAGGCATAGAAGTTTGTGTCGTAGTCGGAGGCGGAAATATATTCCGCGGAGTATCAGCTTCTGCCGCCGGAATGGAGCGTGCCAGCGCCGATTATATGGGAATGCTGGCAACTTGCATCAATGGTCTTGCATTGCAAAGTGCTCTTGAACAATCTGGAATGCCAACAAGAATGCAATCTGCCATTGTAATGGACAGTATTTGCGAACCATATATCAAGCGTCGTGCAGTTCGTCACTTGGAAAAAGGTCGGGTAGTTATATTCACTGCCGGAACCGGAAATCCATTTTTTACCACCGATACCGCAGCTGTTCTTAGGGCAATTGAAACCAATTGTGATGCAATATTTAAAGGAACTCAAGTTGATGGGGTTTATTGCTCGGATCCAAAAACCAACCCTAATGCCAGTAGATATGAAAAATTAAGCTACCGAGATGTAATTAAACAAGATTTAAGAGTTATGGATCAGACTGCGATAACACTAGCAAAAGACAATAAACTACCAATCATTGTGTTTTCCATAAAAAATGAAAATGCTTTACAAAAAGTAGTCAATTCTGAAGGAAAATTCACAATAATTAACTAACATTTAACAATTCATAACTTAACAAAACTATGATTAACGAATTATCCGACAAAGCTAGGAAGAAAATGGATGACATCATGTCATTCTTAAAAAGAGATTTAGACAGCATAAGCACTGGAAGAGCCAATCCTGCATTACTCGACACTATTCGAGTTGAGGCATATGGCGACTTTATGCCGCTTCTACAAGTTGCTAGCATTTCAATTCCTGATGCATCGACAATCGCTGTTCAAGCTTGGGACAAAGAAATGGTCAAGCCCATTGAAAAAGCTATCACGAATTCTAATTTAGGATTTAACCCAATGGCCGACGGTCAAGTTTTGAGAATTTCCATTCCAAAACTTAGTGAAGAAAGACGCAGAGACTTAGTAAAATTAGCCAAAAAATATGGTGAAGATAAAAAGGTTGCGCTTAGAAACTCAAGAAGAGACGTTTTGGATGACTTTAAGAAACAAGAAAAAGAACTTGGAGCAAGTCAAGATGATGCTCATTCTTTCGCTGACATAATCCAGAAATTAACCGACGAATACGTTAAAAAAATTGATGATGCGGTTGCACATAAGGAAAAAGACTTAATGACAGTTTAAATTCATTAATAAGTCATAGCCTAAGTCCAAATAATTCTATGAAATGTTTGGACTTGCGACTCGTAATTTATCCAATAGTCAACGAATGACAAACACTCTCACTATTCCAGATCATATCGCCGTTATTATGGACGGAAACGCCAGATGGGCGAAGAAAAACATCATTCCTCTAGCGATGGGCCACAAAGCCGGATCAAAAGCCATCAAAACGCTAGTCAAATCTGCTGCCTCATTTGGGGTAAAATATTTAACCATATACGCATTTTCAACCGAAAACTGGAAAAGACCTCAAGAAGAAGTTGGCAATTTAATGTTCTTGCTCAAAGAATATCTAGCAAAAGAAGTTGATGAACTAATCGAAAATGGAGTTAAAATTGTCGTTTCTGGTAATTTAGAAAATGTTGAAGAATCTACGGTTAGGAAAATACGATCAATTGAAGAAAAAACCAAAGACAATCAAGCTATATGCCTAAATGTTGCCTTTGATTATGGCTCTAGAAAAGAAATAGTTGATAGTTTTAAGAAAATATTATCCTCAATGGAAGATAAAAAAATCAATTTAAAAGATGTCAATGAAGATTTAATTAGCCAGAATCTATATCAACCGCAAATTCCAGACCCTGATTTGTTAATAAGAACTGGGGGAGAAATGAGAATAAGTAATTTTTTACTTTGGCAATTATCTTACAGCGAACTATATTTCAC
>JBLHSZ010000001.1:0-26101 GCA_047627095.1 Rickettsiales bacterium | reverse complement strand
AAATAAACTCACAAACCGCGATGGGTTCAAATTGACCGATCAAGGTGCAAATCTTGACGAAGTTCTGGGTGAAACCAATTATTGCATCTATTGTCACAAACAAGGCAAAGATTCCTGCAGAACCGGGCTCAAAGAAAAAGATCAAACCTTCAAAACAAACCACAGCAAAGTTGAGCTCTCTGGCTGCCCCTTGGATGAAAAAATCTCTGAAATGAACCTTCTAAAAAATGAAGGAAAATCTCTTGCCGCTTTGGCAATAGCCATTGTCGACAATCCATTGATTGCAGGAACTGGTCATCGAATCTGCAATGATTGCATGAAATCTTGCATCTACCAAAAACAAGAGCCTGTCGATATTCCACAAGTTGAAACCAGAACTCTAAAAGACGTTTTGAATCTTCCTTTTGGCTTTGAGATCTATTCACTTTTGACGCGTTGGAATCCACTTAATTTAAAAAACCCCCTTCCCAAAGATCCGAGCGGTAAAAAAGTTTTAGTCGCAGGACTTGGTCCTGCAGGATACACTTTGGCTCACTATTTATTGAATGAAGGACATTTGGTAGTTGGAGTTGATGGCTTGAAAATTGAACCTTTGGATCCAGAAATATCAGGAATTGACATGGATGGAAATCGCAAAGAGTTCGCGCCCATCAAAGACATCAAATCAATTTATCGCCAACTAGATGAAAGAAATTTTAGCGGTTTTGGTGGAGTTGCAGAATATGGAATTACTGTTCGTTGGGACAAAAATTTTCTCAAAATAATTCGTTTGCTTTTGGAAAGAAGAGAATATTTCAGAATGTTTGGTGGCTTTCGTTTAGGTAGTGCGCTTGATTGTTTTGATGCACTAAAGGAACAAGATTTTGATCATGTCGCACTTTGTCTTGGCGCGGGATGGGCGAAGATTCCTGAAATTGAAAATAATCTTTTGAAAGGTGTCAGAATGGCGTCAGATTTTCTGATGGCATTGCAATTGACCGGTGCGGAGCGCAAGGATTTGCCATCCAATCTTCAAGTTCGTCTGCCAATTTTAGTGGTCGGATCAGGACTAACAGCTGTTGATACCACAACCGAAGCTTTAGCGTATTATCCCAAACAAGTTGAAAATTTTGCTAATCATTACGAAAATTTGTGCAAAAAATTAGGAAAAGCAGAAGTAGAAAAAAGCTGGGGTGAGGAAGATAAATTGATTGCACAAGAATTTATCAATCATCACAAAATAATTTTAGAAGCTAAAAATGCAGGAGAAAATATTCCGACAATTCTGCAAAAACTTGGCGGTGCAAAAATAATCTACCGAAAATCATTACAAGAATCTCCAGCTTATCGGCTAAATCATGAAGAAGTTCAAAAGGCCTTTGAAGAAGGAATTGAATTTGTAGAAAACACAACTCCAATAAAAGCAATTGATGATGGATTTGGACATATTGAGTATTTAATTGTAAAAAATAATTTAGGCGATGAAACAAAGATGCCCGCACGGGCACTTTTCTTAGCTGCTGGAACCACGCCAAATAAGGCTCCATTTTATGAAGATAAGCTAAAATTCGAATTAGATGGCGGAACTTTCCAAATTATTGATCTTTTGGGGAAAAAACTTCCCGCCATGAATTCACCAAAAAGTGAAGGAATTGGGTTTCTATGTGCCAAGAACGATCAAGGAAAAGCGGTTAGTTTCTTTGGTGATTTGCATCCAAGTTTTAATGGTAGTGTTGTCAAGGCTATGGCGAGTGCGAAAAATGGTTATCCGATCATTAATGAAGCTTTAGAGTCGCTGGAAAATAAAGCAGTCAATTACGATGAATTTTTGAATCATATTAATCAAGAATTTGCAGTGAAGGTCAAAGAGGTCAATATTCTTTCTGACTATTTCATCGAGCTGGTTGTTCAAGCTCCACTGCTGGCCAAAAAAACCAAATTGGGGCATATTTTCAGACTTCATAATTTCCATTCAATTGCCAAAAAAACATCAAAAATAACTCTGGCAATGGAAGGTGTTGCGGTGACGACTTACAAAGTAGATCCTGAATCTGGAACAATAACGGTAATGATTGTCAATGCCGGAGGATCTTCTTCTTTAGTTAAAAACCTTGAAATTGGCGAGCCAATAATTTTTATGGGACCATCAGGAACCCCTACTCACAATTTTGAAAATAAAAATATTATTCTGATTGCCGGAGGTAGAGGAATTTTTCCACTAGCTGGTCTTGCCTCCCAGTACAAAAAGAATGGTTGCAATGTAATATTGTTCTGCGGATTTAAAAATATTGACGATCTAGTCAGACATGAAGAATTAATAAATTCTTGCTCCGATTTAGTTCTCTCTTTTGAAGAAGGTGATTCTGAAGAACATTTCTCTGGAAATATTATTGACGCTGTCAAAAATCATTTCAAAAATCCTAAGCAAAAGATTGATGTAGTCTTGACTATGGGAAATGAAGCTATGATGCACAAAGTTGCTGATCTTTATCATGGTAATTTGAAAACAAACCTAAGCGATGCAGCAGTTGGAATCACCAGTCTGAGCAGCCCAATGCAATGTATGTTAAAAGGTGTGTGTTCACAATGTTTGCAAAAGAAAATCGATCCAAAAACTGGCAAGGAAAGATTCTTTTATGCTTGCGTTGGCCAAGATCAAAAACTTGGCGAAATTGATTTTGATTTCCTAAAAAACCGTTGCGGTCAAAACTCTTTATCTGAAAAATTAACCAAACTCACAATCCAAAATGTCTAAAATAATCACCCTTATTTTATGTTTATTGATCATTTCTTCTTGCTCGGCAAGAATCGGCAACAAATCTACCATCCAGCTTTATCAAGACGATATCGCCAAAGGAACAAATCTGTCTGAAATTGTCAAAAATTACGGCGAATATTCTGACTCTTGGGAAGGAGAATTTGGCAATAGAATCTACCAATATTCCTATTTGAAAAATAGCTACGATTTGGTTTCATTGTTGCCAATCATCAATCATTTTGGCTGGATCACGTCACGCAATGCTGAGGTTGTTTTGGAGTTTGATGAGAATGATAAATTGCTTCAGAAGAATAATTTTAAAGACAAAGCAAAATCCCGAAATAGTTTGGTTTGCAATCCGAATATTTACAGCTGTATTAAAAAAATTGAATCATTTTGAAAAAGAACCAGAAAATTGTTAAACACTATTAGTTAATTAATGAGCTAATAGTGTCTAGTTATCAATTCTAAAAATACCATTTAATTACATTTATTATCATGCGCACTCTCCCATCCAGTCTCCATAAGGCGGGAATAATTTCTTCAACACTCGCACAAAAAACATCACAATACCCAGTAGCATTGCGCAGAAATCTAAGCGGAGGATCCTCAAATGAGGGCTTTAAAGATGGAAGAATAAAAGACATATTTACTTATTTTGGTGTTGCGGGAACAGTTCTGGGAACGTCATATTATGCGATAAAAAATGCCGGAATGGTTAATGAAGCACTGCAAGCAACCTTTCCTCCTGATCCACCAAAAAACAATAGAAAATTTGATGGAAAAGATTACACCAGACATTTGTCGGCGCCGAAGAAAACAGATTTACAATCATCAAGGCTAATCAATACTTTTGGCATCAATCTAAGTGATGGCAACAATAAATCACATTTTGCCTTAATTCACGGTGACAAAAACTCCGGAAAATCCTATTTGGCAGATTCAATAGTGAATCACAACACCTCTGAAGCTGAAAAACACGGAATTCAGGTGACCAATTTAAGAGTGCGCTGTCACACTAAAAAACAATATTGTGATGATTTGCTAAAGAATGCCAAACTTCTCAAATGCCTTCCTGAAAAGACACCTGAATCAGATCAAGAATATCTTACTCTAGCCAATGATATTGCTAATCAATGTAAGCTACGAGGAGGGGTAGTTAATCTAACCTTTATTTGTGTTCGATCAAAATTTGATGAAGATGGCAAACTTGATATTCCTTTATTTTATTCATTCTACCCTCCTTTTCAAAGTTCATTATTTTGCAATTCGGATTTACCGGGACACGGTAAAATCATGGATAATGTTAATTTGGTTTTTACATCAGGAGAAAAAGGCGCCACTGATTATTTAGAGAAATTAAAGATGCAGTCTTTCAATTCATGCAGTGATGATCCCGATGATATCAAATTTCTTAGAAATGATTTTTACCAAATAGTTGAAAATGAGAAATTCACAATTTTAAAAGCTAAATTAACCTTAGATTTAGTTCCAACTGATCTGATCGACAGTTTGATGAAACACTTAAAAGGAAATAGCTTATTGCTAGAAATGGCAACTAACTATCTTAACCATCCGAGAAGTGAACCATTCGTGGATTTCTTAATTGACCTTAATTCACAGACTAAAGGGCGAGAAATTGGAGAAGTGCTATTGGAGAAAAATTTAGATCTGATTAAAACAGAGGTGACCAGATTATTTGGACTTGATGATAAAATCGTAAATAATGTTTTTCACTGTCTTTATTCACAGCCTTGCGATCCACAAGATAGAACTTCAAAAGAACAATCAAGGATGAAATTTTCTCTATTCCTAAATGAAAGTCTTCCAGAAAATGTTGATTTTAAATCTCATGTTGATGCTTACAATTTTGCCTTACAAGAAGCAGAAAAGTTATTATTGGTCAGGCCAAATAGAGATGGAAAATCTTGGCTTGTTGTTGGACCAGATCTAATGGATAAGCTGATGCCAAGAACTCCATCTGTAGTTCCGACCAAACCTTCTCTTGCAAAAGCTCTAGAACAAACCCACGTCGGCGCAAAAATGTGATGATTTATTTATCCATTCAAAACCAGACTAATCGGAACATGATCAGAAGGTCTTTCCTCAAGCCTAAACTCCTTAAAAATCTCTGCTTTTTGCAAATTATTTGCCAAATTCGGCGTGATCCAAATATGATCCAATCTTCTTCCTCGGTTTGATTTGAAAGGTTCTTTTCCACGATAACTCCACCAACTAAAAAGTTTTTCACCTTCATCTGCCAAAATTCTGTGTGAATCAATAAAATCTAAACTATTTTTTAAGGTCAAAAACTTTTCTCTTTCAATTGGAGTGTATGAAATAATTTTCAAAAGCTGTTTATGCGACCAAACGTCTAATTCATCGGGCGCAATATTCATGTCGCCCACAATGATGACTTTTTGATCCTTGGAATATTTAGAGAAATATTCACCCATCCAATCGACAAATTTTAATTTAAAATCGAATTTATCATTGATCGCAATGTCAGGAATATCGCCACCCGCAGGAACATAAAAATTGTGCAGAATTGTTCCATCAGGCAAGGTTGCGGCAATGTGGCGCTTGTGTCCAAAACCAATGATGTCGTATTTCTTAACATCACTTAAAGGCAATTTAGAAAGAATGGCAACGCCGTTGTAGGATTTTTCACCAACAAATTCCACGAATTCAAAACCCAAATCTTTCACCGCTGACAAAGGAAAATCCACATCCTGAACTTTGGTTTCTTGCAAACAGACAATATCTGGATTGTGCTGTTCAACAAATTTGGCCAAAAGTGGCAAACGAAGACGAAGAGAATTGATATTCCAAGAGATTATTTTGGTCATTATTTGATTTTTTAATTAGGAAAAGACACCAGAAAGTCACATTTAACCCATAAATCGCATTTTAAACAAGTCATTTTGAAACACTGCCCATTAATGTGACGATTATGTTTGGAAACCAGATTTGCGCTACATAGAATAGAAAATAACGAATTTCAAAAAAAGACCCTACAAATCCTTTTTTACCAATTGCCATCTGAAATTGCTTTTTTAAAGTAACGCATTCCGAAGATGGAAATTGATATTAGATCCTAATGATTTGCGCGAGTCTTCAGTAAAACTTTAAGGAAAAATATGAAACTAGAAACTGCGCATCATGATCAAGAATTGTTTGGAGAAAGAACTAACAGCCTCAGACTGACCAAAGCCCTCAACGTCATTTACAACCACTCTTTTAAGGTCAATGACATCCTGCAAATCACACTTGATGAAATATGTAAACACAGGTCATTACCCGTGGGACATGTCTATTTTTATGACCAAGAAAGTGAATCTTTAATCACGTCCGGTTTGTGGCATTTGGATGACGCCGAAAAGTTTGAAATGTTTAAAAAAGCAACAGAAGCAACCAAATTTAAAATAAATATTGGACTACCAGGAAGAGTCTTGAAAAGCAAAAAACCATTATGGATCAAAGATGTGCAAACAGATGAAAACTCCCCAAGAACAAAATTAGGTTTCCAAATGTCTGTTCATGGCGGGTTTGCGTTGCCAATTTTAGTGCGTGATGAGATTTTTGCAATATTGGAATTTTATTCTTCCAATCCATTAGACCATGATTTGGAAATGATGGATGCCATGTCCAGCATTTCCACAAAACTAAACATCGCCATTGAAAGAAAATTGGCGGACGAGAAATTAGAGTTGACCAAAAAATTGATGGAGGAAGATTTTGCCAAACGAACTCAAAAACTCCAAGAACATGAGGAACATTTAAAACTCTGCTGGAGTGGTCATGGAGGTGGAGCTTGGGACATAAATCTAAAGACCAATAAAGTTATTTATTCTGATCGCTGGAAAGAAATGTTAGGCTATGAGCCTCATGAGATTGGCGATGATTTGGAAGAATTAACATCCAGAGTCCATCCAGAAGATTATCCATTAATAAAGTCAACTCTTGATGATCATTTGCAAGAAAAAATACCTTATCAATTAGAGTATAGAATCAAAAATAAAGCTGGGAAATGGCTCTGGTTTCAATGCAATGGTCAGGCTTTCTTGGATGAAGATGGGGTTCCAGATCGCATAGCAGGTGCTGCCACCAATATTCACAAGGTGAAAATGGCAGTGGATGCTTTAAAAATATCCAAACAAAAAGCCGAAGATTTTAATCAAGCTAAGTCGAATTTTCTTGCCAATATGAGCCATGAAATTCGCACTCCAATGAATGGAATCATCGGAATGACTAGTTTGCTGAAAGGAACTAAATTGGATGAAACTCAAGCAGAATATACACAATTAATATTGGATTCTTCAGATCATTTGATGCAAATCATCAACAACATATTAGATATTTCAAAAATTGAGGCGGGGAAAATTGAATTAGAGAATATCGATTTTGATTTGAAACATACCGCGCAAGAAGTTATTAACTTAATGTGCACTACCGCAAAAGAAAAAAATATTAATCTCCATCTCCAATATCCAGAAAAAATCTCTAATCGCGCGATTGGAGATCAAGGCCGCATTCGACAAATTTTGTTTAATTTAGTCAGCAATGCCATCAAATTCACAGAAGACGGAGATATTAACATAATATTCTCACTAGAAAAACAGGAAAATGATCGGTTAATTTTCCAAATATCGGTTCAAGATCAAGGCGTCGGAATTATGGAAAATAAACTTGAAAAAATCTTCCAGCAGTTCGATCAAGCCGACATTAGCACCACCAGAAAATTTGGCGGTACCGGTCTTGGTCTGCCAATTTGTCGGGAACTAGTTCAATTGATGGGTGGTGATATGAATGTTAAAAGCACCTTGAATGAAGGTTCAAACTTTTATTTCACAATCAATCTTGGTGTCACAAAACAAAAAACTGAGAATCTAATAAACAAAAAAGATCCAATCCAAACAGATCCGCTAAATCTAGAAAATAAAAATATTTTGTTGGCAGAAGATAATAGCGTGAATCAAAAAGTAATGATCAGCCTATTAAAAAGATATCGCTGCTCAGTAACTCCAGCCGGAAATGGAAAAGAGGTAGTCGAACAGGTTCGTAAACAAAAATTCGATATCATTTTAATGGATTGTCAAATGCCAGAAATGGATGGCTATGAAGCGACCAAAATCATCAGGGACTTGGAGCGAAGAAAACAGCAACCCGCCAATATTATTATTGCTGTCACCGCCAATGCCTTGAAGGGGGATAAAGAAAGATGCTTAGAATCTGGTATGGATGATTATCTCGCCAAACCCGTGCATAGCAAAAATCTAGAAGAAATCTTAGAAAGATGGCTGATTAGCAATAAACAACCTCGATCGACACAAGGGTGAATTAGCTAAAAATCCTATTTTGAAAGTTTATTGAGGTTTTTTTCAATATTAACAATTATTTTACCAATCTCGTCCTTCTGTATTTTATCAAGACCTTCTTCCATATCCAAATCCAGATCAATAAAGTCATCAATAGAAAAGCCCTTAGCAGAATTCTCTGCTAGTAAAAAATCAATATTTTCTTGTTTTTCATCGGACTTTTTTCTTTTACCAAGAAGCTTCTTTAGTCCAGCTATACTGTATCCTTCATCATGAAGTAGTGATTTTATTTTTTTAAGAACTGCAATCTGATCATCAAAATAATATCTACGATCACCCTTACCAATTTCTGGCTTGATTTGAGAAAATTTTTCTTCCCAGAAACGAATTACATGAGTTCTAACCCCAATTTCTTTTGCCGCCTGACCTATTGATCTTTTTTTATCGATTATTTTTTCCATCTGAGAATTTTTGATATTTTGGATGACATGTTCAAGAAGAATGACCTGCTTTTGGGAATTGCACTTCCCTCAGAAAATCCCGAATAAAGATAGTATAAAGGTGATTTGTTGGTTGCAATTATTGATCCTAATAAAATTATTGTTGCACCCAAGAAAGTGAGTAGATCTATTTGTTCTTCAAAGAAAAAATAGGCAATTATGGAGGTAAAAAGAAGCCTCGAAAAATCAAAAGGCTGAACTGCAGAAAGATCAGTTTTCGAATAGCAAATTGCACTCGCCATGTAGCATCCATTAGAAATTATTCCAAGAACAACAAACCATATCAAATCCGTAGAAACAATTGGAGTCAAATATGGCACAGAAATTGGGACTGAAAGGATAAAAATAATCAAAGATAAATAAAAGGTGATGGTTCCAGGAGTTTCAGTTTTAACGAGTTTTTTGGTCATAATATTTGAAATTGACCAAACGAAAGGGGTGACCAAAGCAAATAAATAGCCAAAATGAAATTCACGGAATCCCGGGCGCACGATAATCAAAACCCCAATGAAACCAATGAACAAAGAGATCCATATTTTCTTATTAACCTCTTCTTTTAAAAAAACAATTGCCGCAATTGTGGTGGTGATCGGAACAATAAAAGTGATTGCCACCGCTTCTGAAAGCGGAATCAAAGTTATTGTATAAAACCACATCAGCATTCCCACCAACCCCACAAATCCTCGAATCAAATGCATTTTTAGATGTTTGGTTCTGACAATTTGTAAAATATTATGGGCAATAAATGGTAATAGAAAAATCAACGCAAATAAATTGCGCATCATGACAATTTGGGCAGGGTGAAAATCATTCGCCAGATGTCTCACAAGAGCAATCATAACTGATATTAAAAAACAGGTGATAATTGCCCACAATATTCCTTGAGATTTGGCGGAAAGATTTTGATACATATTCTTATTTGGAATTATAGGTGGAATTTGGTATTATTATTCGCACAATTCTTTCATTCGAGAATAAGCTCTGGTAAAGCCCTTTATTTGATAATCATCGATGGCAAAATTTCCAAATGATGAGTCGCTTCTGACTCTCACAAAAGCACTTCTAAGCATCAAGGTAATGATTTCTTTATCATCATAATCACTTTGAGCCCAAGCCATATCATCTTTGGTGTAAAGCTCTTTTTGATGAGCGCCAATCAGCAAATAAACATCACTATTGATTTTATATTCATATCCAGAATAAAGACTTATTTCCTCATTACGATTTTTGTAATAACGCGTAACAGCAAGATACGGAGCCCGAAATCCGGTGTAACTACTATTGCTTTTGTGAGGTGCGGTAGCGGTGTAACATTTTCTATCATCTCCCTCACCTATTTCATAGACCACCCAACCATAATACATGCTGTCAATAACTTGTGCAGCAGAGTTGTTTGGCAATGAAAAAAATTGCGAGAGGAATAAGAATGAAAAAATAAATAAATTAGGTTTGAAAGTTTTCATTAGAAACTATTCTTCAACAATCTCGCCACTAGTTACATATTCGACCATTTCAGCGATATTTGAAGCATGATCAGCAAGCCTTTCGAAGCTTTTTGCAATAAAGAGAATATTGACAATATTTTGAACCTGATGCTCATTAAAACTTTCTCCTTTAGCCAAAGAAAATAATCCTCTGTAGATTTTATCAATTTCATCATCTTTTTCCAAAACATCTTTTGCCGTTTCAAGGTTGTTTTCATTGAATGCTAAAACAGCTTTAACAGTCATTTCTTTGGCAATTTTCAACATTTCAAGCAAAGCACTTTTAGTTTTATCATCAATTTCATTATCTAAATGAGCTATTTTTTTGATGATGCTTTTGCACTTATCGCCCATTCTTTCAAGGTTTGAGGATGCTTTTAGAGCTGAAACCACATAACGCAAATCAAATGCCATTGGTTGGCGAAGAGCCAGCATCGCAGTAACTTTTCTTTCAGTTAAATTATCTAATTGATTGATTTTGTAATCATGATCAACAATCTGTTTGACCAAGTTTTTTTTTGGATCTTTAATAACCTCTTCAACCATTGATATTGATTGATTCAGAAGCTCAACTATATAATCTAAATTTCCAGAAATTGATTGCAAATCTGTATCGTAAGATTTGACGGTATGTTGTTTGATTTTCATATTTTTGAAATATTTAAGTTGGGGTCATTGTTATTAAAATGTTGATCTGCAAAATAATCAAGCTATTAAATTTTATTTTATAGCACGAGACTCGTCACACAACACAAAGAACCCCAATATTAATCGTTAAAAATGAGTAAAATGAGTAAAAATAAAGTTTTAGTTATTGGTTCTGGAGGCAGAGAACATGCAATCATTCATCAAATTAAAAAATCACCTCTACTTGGAGAAATTTTTTATCTTGGACAAAATGCCAAAATACAAGAAATTGCCCAACTCGCGACAGGAATTGATGCTTCCAATCATGAACAAATTATTGAATTTTGTCAGGCAACAAAAATTGACTTAGTTATTATCGGTCCAGAACAATCTTTAATTGATGGTTTGGTTGACGATCTACAAAAGGCCAATATTCTGGCTTTCGGACCAAGTAAAAAAGCCGCAAAACTAGAAGGATCAAAAGCATTCACCAAAAAAGTTTGTGATGATTATCAAATCCCCACGGCAAAATATCAGGCCTTTGAAAATGCTGACCCCGCAATAAAATATATTGATGAAATTGGAGTTCCTTGCGTGATCAAAGCTGATGGAATCGCAGCCGGAAAAGGCGTGATCATCGCTTTTGACGAAGAAACTGCAATCAATGCAGTTAATGATATTTTTGGTGGAAAATTTGGCAAAGCTGGAAAAACACTAATTATTGAAGAATTCTTAAGTGGTGTTGAGGTTAGTTTCTTCGCCATTTGTGATGGCAATAACGCAAAAATTCTCGGCACAGCAGGAGACCATAAAAAAGTTGGAGATGGAGATGTTGGAGCCAATACCGGAGGAATGGGAACTTACAGCCCGTCACCTTTTATTGACAAAGATGCCGAAGCCCAAATAATGAAGAATTTCATTGATCCAACCATGAGAGCAATGAAAGATTTAGGCTCTCCTTTCGTGGGGATTTTATTCGCAGGAATAATTTTGACCCAAGATGGTCCAAAATTATTGGAATTTAATACTAGATTTGGCGATCCAGAAACTCAGGTTCTATTGCCAAGACTCAAAACCGATCTATTAGAATTGATCTTAGAAACTTCGAAAGGAAATTTAATTAATCAAAAAATAGAATTTCATGACCAATCGGCCGTTTGCGTGATTATGGCCACAAAAGGCTATCCTGAAGCATATCTGAAAGGTAGTGAAATCAAGAATCTCGATGTAGCCGAAAAATCTGGTGAAAATATCATTATTTTCCACAGTGGAACCAAAAAAGATGGCTCAAAAACTCTAGCCAATGGTGGCAGAGTTCTGGGTGTTGTGGCATTATCTGACGATATTGCTCAAGCAAGATCAGATTCTTACAAAGCAGTCGATATGATTGATTGGAAAGAAGGTTTCTACAGAAAAGATATTGGAAGCAAAACCCAAAATTAAGTATTTTTAGGCACCTTTAGTAGTTTCTTGATTTTAAACTCATGATAAGTAGTCTTCTCGCCTTCATTTTCCAACCTTTAATTAAAATAAATATTATGACCAATTTCTTTTCTAATATCTTTGTTTCAGATAGCTTTGCACAAGGCACTGAAGCTGCTGCTGCGACTTCTGAAGTTGGTTTTTCAAACTTCGTTCCTTTGATTGCAATCTTCTTAGTTTTTTATTTTCTACTGATCCGTCCACAACAAAAGAAAATGAAAGCACATCAAAAAACTTTAGGAGATCTAAAAAAAGGTGACAAAGTTCAAACAACTAGTGGGATTTTTGGTGTCATCAAATCAATGGATGATAAAGACAATAGTGTGAAATTAGAAATCGCCGAAGGAGTTGAAATCAAAATCCTTAAACAAAGCGTTTCTGTAGTTAATGCTGATAAAAATGTTGCTGCCAAAAAATCTCCTGCCAAAAAGGTTGCCGCTAAAAAACCTAACAAAAAAATAAAATAATATGTTTCGCTTCTCGCCATCAAAAGCTTTTTTGGTTCTTATTGTTTGTGCTGTAGCAATGTTTTGTGCTCTTCCAAATTTTATTTCAGAAACCAAAAAATCAGAATTTCCTTATAAATACTTACCGAAAGATAAAGTAAATTTAGGACTTGATTTGCGTGGCGGGGCGCATCTTTTATTACAGGTTGATTTTGACTATTATCTAGCAGAACAATTGGGAAATTTGACTACCGAACTAAAAAGAGAATTCATCTCTAACAGTCTTTATTCAATCGCCAATATCAGGGATGATGAAGTTCATTTTACTTTCTCGGAAGAATCCTCTATCAAAAAAGCAAAAAAAATTATTCGTAAACTTGACGGAAATATTGAAATCGACACAAATGACGATAAAATATCCCTATCCTACTCCGACTCTCACCTGATCAAATTAAAAAGGGACTTAATATCTCAATCAATTGAAATTGTCCGCCGCAGAGTTGATGAGACCGGAACAAAAGAACCAATCATTCAAGCGCAAGGAAAGAGCCGAATATTGCTTCAAGTTCCAGGAATAAGTGATCCACAAGGAATAAAAGATTTGCTTGGGAAAACCGCTAAACTAACTTTCCATTTTGTAGTTAACGATTCTTTCGATACCAAGTTCAGCGAACATGGTGCCAGCAATGACATAAGGCGAATTCAAGATACAGAAGGAAGAAGATATTCAATCAACAAAACACCGATTCTAACAGGAGATCTATTGGTCGATGCCAACGCAACTTTCTATGAAGGTGAACCAGCGGTATCATTCAAATTCAACTATATTGGCGCTCGTAAATTTGCAGAAATCACCACCAACAACATCGGTCGAGTTTTTGCCATTGTTTTGGATGGAGAAATAATTACCGCACCAAAAATAAATTCAGTAATTGCCGGTGGAACAGGGGTCATCTCCGGAAGCTTCACAACTGAGGATGCCAATAATCTAGCTCTATTGCTTCGTGCCGGAGCTCTTCCTGCGCCAATCAAAATCATGGAAGAAAGAACGGTAGGACCTTCACTTGGAGCTGATTCAATTCGCTATGGAACTAATGCTGCAATTTATGGATTTATCCTCGTCGCCTTGTTTATGGTAGTATTCTATGGATTTTTTGGAGTAATCGCCAATATCGCATTAGTGGTCAATATTTCTTTGATTCTTAGTGCCCTATCTTGGTTCGGAGCAACTCTAACCCTGCCTGGAATTGCCGGCATAATCCTAGTAATCGGTATGGCAGTTGATGCCAATGTTCTTATTTTTGAAAGAATGAAAGAAGAAGTCAGAGCTAACAACAAAAAAATTATCGTAGCAATTGACACTGGATTCTCGCAAGCCTTCAGAACGATTGTCGATTCCAATATCACAACTCTAATTATTGCTAGCCTGCTTTATATTTTTGGTAGCGGAGCAATTCGTGGCTTTGCTGTCACTTTGATAATTGGAATTCTAGCTTCAATGTTTTCAGCAATAATCCTCACTAGAACCATCATCTCCATGTGGATTAAATATCGTAAATCACCCCTACAAAATCTACCTATCTAAGTTGAGATGCTGTTAACTAGCAGTGTCTAATAGTGAATTATTTTCTAAAAAATCTCACCTCAAAACATTTCCTTGCCCTGCATTGAAAATTATGATATATTATCTGAGTTAGAATAATTCCAATTTTTTCAACTCAAATAAAAAATATTATGAAAAAAATACTAATAAGTTCATTGCTTTTTTCCTTTGTTTCTTCTGCAGCGTTGGCTCAATATTCATCAGACTCCATCAAAGATAAACGAATGGAAAGAAGAGAGAATATTAGCGAAAAAAGAACAGAGGTCAGAGAAAATCGCCAAGAGAGAAGAGGGGATGTGAAAGAAAATCGTCAGGAAAGAAGAGACAATATCAAAGAAAAAAGGGAAAACAAAAGAGCTGCAATTCAGGAAAAACGATCAGATAAAAGAGCTGATCACAAAGAAAGCCGTCAAGAACGCAGAAGTGACAGAGCAGACAAAAGAAGCGATAGAAAAGATACTAGAGCGGATAAAAGAAGTGATAGAAAAGATACTAGAGCGGATAAAAGAAGTGATAGAAAAGAGACTAGATCAGGAAAAAGATCTGATCGCAAATAAAACCATCAAATATTAACGATTAATTTGATGAAATTGACCAGATCTTCGCCTTCGCGAAGAGTGCAAAATAAAAAAGGTCGCGATATCTAATGCGAACTCTTTTATTTTGCAAATCAAGAATAATTGACGAACGTGCTAATCTGCTTTTAAAGATCCGCCTTTAATGTTTAAATCTCTTTGTGGATAAGGAATTGAAATTCCTTGCTTATCAAATTCCAACTTAACATTTTCAGTCGTATCAAACAAAACCCCCCAATAATCATCCTCGAGGACCCAAGGACGAACAGCAAAATTAATACTGCTGTCAGCCAGTTCCAAAACAGCAATTGTTGGTGCCGGATCTTTTAAAACCCTTTTGTCATCTGCAATAATTTTTTTCAAAACTTCCTTAACTTTCTTAATGTCATCTTCATAAGAACAGCCAAAAACCATATCGATTCTGCGGCTTTCTTTGGCAGAATAATTAATGATATTTCCAGAAGTTAATAGTGAGTTTGGCGAAATAATAGTTTTATTATCAGCAGTTTTGATTGTGGTTGTGAAAATCGAAACCTCTTCAATACGACCCAAAACACCAGCCGATTCTACCAAATCACCAATTTTAAAAGGCTTGAAGAAAATAATCATCACGCCAGAAGCAATATTAGAAAGCGAACCTTGAAGAGCCAAGCCAATTGCCAAACCAACAGCAGCAAGAATCGCAGCAAGTGAGGTAGTTTGAATTCCAAGCTGTCCCAAAGCAGCAATCGCGATGAAAGCAATCAGCAATCCATAAAGGATATTGCTTAAAAACTTTGCTAAAGTTTCGTCAACATTCTTGGTAATTAATGATTTTCTGATGCAATTAATGATTTTTTTAGCAAAAAATTTTCCAACCCAAAAAATAATTAAAGCCAGAGCAATATTTTTACCAAGCATAATTGCGCTATTGATAGTATTCTCATTAATAAAATCAGTCATTTTTATTTTCTCTGAAGTTAAAAATTATTTTTAAAATAAGTTTATTTAAAATAACAAATAAAACTTACATATGGATCGGACGCTTATCAACAGCAAGAGCAGCTTCTTTAACCGCTTCATTGTAAGTTGGATGAGCATGACAAGTTCTAGCAATATCTTCAGCAGATCCGCCAAATTCCATAGCCACAACAATTTCATGAATCATATTTCCAGCTTCTCTACCGATAATGTGAGCACCGATAATTTTGTCAGTAGTTTTGCAAGCAAGAAGCTTAACAAATCCTTCCGCATCACCTGTTGCTCTAGCTCTTGAATTGGCCATCATTGGGAATTTTCCCACATTGTAAGCAATTCCTGCAGCTTTCAATTCTTCTTCGGTTTTTCCAACTGAAGCAATTTCTGGATAAGTATAAATCACATTAGGAATACAATCATAATTGATATGGCCTGCGCCACCCGCAATAATTTCTGCAACTGCCATACCTTCATCTTCAGCTTTGTGAGCCAACATTGGTCCAGTTGTGCAATCGCCAATAACATAAATATTATCTACTGAAGTTTTAAGATGATTATTTGGGATAAAACCACGCTTGTCAGTTTCAATCCCAACTTTATCCAAGCCAATATTTGCAGTATTTGGTTTTCTACCAATAGCAACCAAAACCACATCAGCTTCTATTGTTTCTTTTTTACCGCCAGCTGAAGGTTCAACTTCAACAATTGCTCCAGATTTTCCTTTCTTCACAGAAACAACTTTCGTTGAAAGACGGAATTTGAACTTTTGTTTTTCTAAAATTCTTTTAAATTGTTTAGAAATTTCACCGTCCATTGTTGGAGTAACTTTATCTAAATATTCAACAACTTCAATTTCAGAGCCAAAACGTCCCCAAACTGAGGCCATTTCCAAACCAATAACACCGGCACCAATTACTAATAATTTTTTAGGAACAGCAGTCAAATCAAGCGCACCAGTTGAAGAAACGATTACTTTTTCGTCAATTTCAACACCCGGAAGATCAGTAACTTCTGATCCAGTTGCAATAATGAAGTTTTTAGCTGAAATTTTTTCTTTTTTTCCATCTTCCAAAGAAACTTCAACAGTGTTTTTATCCAAAAACTTACCAAAACCGTTAATTAAAGTAACTTTGTTTTTCTTGAACAAACCAGCAATTCCACTAGTCAAACCTTCAACAATTTTATCTTTGTTAGAAATCAATTTCTTAACATCAATTTTCGGTTTTGAAGTTTCAATTCCAAGATCAGCAAAATGCTCGGCATCATGAAATTTATGAGATACTTCCAAAAGCGCTTTTGAAGGAATGCAACCAACATTCAAACAAGTTCCACCGAGTGTTTTACGAGTTTCAACACATGCTACTTTAAGACCAAGCTGGGCTGCTCTGATTGCTGCTACATAGCCACCTGGGCCGCCACCGATAATTACTAGGTCGAAATTTTGATTTATCATAAAAAATTAAAAATTAAAAAGTTAAAAAATTGTCGAAAACAAAACTAGCCAAACCTACCAGTAATATAGTCACTAGTTTGCTGATTCTTTGGATTAGTAAAAATCACATTAGTATCATCATATTCTTCAACTTTTCCCATATTGAAAAATGCCGTTCTATCAGAAACTCTTGCCGCTTGTTGCATTGAATGTGTAACAATCACAATAGTAAAATTCTCCTTAAGCTCATCAATCAACTCTTCGATTTTTGCCGTAGCAATTGGATCAAGCGCTGAACAGGGCTCATCCATCAAAATAATTTCTGGTTTAACTGCAATTGTTCTGGCAATACAGAGTCTTTGCTGTTGCCCACCAGATAGTCCAGATCCTTGATCATTCAAACGATCTTTAACTTCTTTCCAAAGCCCCGCTCTTTTTAGACTGGTTTCAACGATTTCATCAAGTTCAGATTTTTTGTCAAACAACCCATGAATTCTAGGGCCATAAGCAACATTTTCATAAATGCTTTTCAAAAATGGATTAGGTTTTTGAAAAACCATTCCAACACGAGAACGCAAAAAGACAATATCTAAATCTTTATCATAAATATCTTTATTATCAATTTTCACTTCACCGGTGATTCGGCAAGATGGGATGGTGTCATTCATTCTATTGATACAGCGCAAGAAAGATGATTTTCCACAACCGGAAGGTCCGATCAGGGCAGTTGTGCTATTGGCTTTGAAGTCAAGACTAACATCAAAAAGTGCTTGTTTGTCTCCATAAAATAGATCAACATTTTTGGTCGATATTTTGCTATTTTCCATTGCTTTTAGATTTGATTTAAAAAGACCTTTAACAGGTCGGTCAATTTAGCTTTATTTTTTAAAATATCAAATTGATATTTCAGCTTTTGTAAATAGAATCCACCAACCAAATTAACAATTCATCATTAATAATTAAGAAATGACTGCTTGCGAATCCAATCCAACGAATAGAAAAAAAGTAATAATCCTCGGCTCTGGACCCAATCGAATTGGTCAAGGAATTGAGTTTGACTACACTTGTGTCCACTCAGCCTTTGCTCTAAAAGAAGCAGGAATTGAAGCAATTATGGTCAATTGCAATCCCGAAACAGTTTCAACTGACTACGATACCTCAGATCGTCTTTATTTTGAACCACTAACTGGTGAAGATGTTTTATCTTTAGTTCGAGTCGAGCAAGAAAATGGCGAATTATTGGGTGTTAATGTTCAATTTGGCGGACAAACTCCTTTGTCTTTAGCAAAATTTTTACAAGATGCGAATGTTCCAATCATCGGAACTTCTCCAGACATGATCGATTTGGCGGAAGATCGCGATCGCTTCAAAACACTTTTGCAAGATCTAGGTCTGAAGCAGCCAAACAATTTCATCGCCTATTCTGTTTTAGAAGTTGTTGAACAAGTCAGCCAAATTGGTTTTCCTGTTGTAGTTCGTCCTTCATATGTTTTGGGTGGAAAAGGCATGGCGATTGTTTACGACACTGAATATCTGCATAAATATTTGAACGATTATTCTGAAGTTTTTGAAAGCGGGCCTTTGCTTTTGGATCAATTTTTGACCGATGCGATTGAAGTTGACGTTGATGCTCTTTGCGATGGAAAAGATGTTTTTGTAGCAGGAATCATGCAACATATTGAGGAAGCTGGAATTCACTCAGGAGATTCTGCTTGTTCAATTCCGCCTTATTCTTTGTCGGATGAAATGATTGAACAAATCAAAGAAGCAACAATAAAACTCGCTTTAGGATTGAATGTTGTGGGCTTGATGAATATTCAATTCGCAGTTCAAGGTGATCAGCTTTTTGTTTTGGAAGTCAATCCCAGAGCTTCAAGAACAGTTCCTTTTGTTGCTAAAGCCACCAAAATTCCTTTGGCAAAAATTGCCACTATGCTCATGGTTGGCAAAAAACTCAGTGAATTCAATTTAGAATACAAAAAACCAGATTATTTCGCTGTTAAAGAAGTTGTTTTCCCATTCGCCAGATTCGGCAATGTCGACATTATTTTGGGTCCAGAAATGAAATCAACCGGTGAAGTGATGGGAATTGATAAAACTTTTCCACTAGCTTTTGCAAAAGCGCAAATCGCTACAGGAACTACTCTTCCAACCGAAGGATTAGCATTTTTATCAGTTAAAAATTCTGACAAAAAGCACCTTATCCAGATCGCAAAAGATTTAATTTCAATTGGATTTGAAATTGTTGCAACGAAAGGAACGGCAGAATTTTTGAATGAAAATGATATTAAAGCCAGAATCGTCAATAAAGTTTTGGAAGGAAAGCCTCATATTGTTGACATGATTTCCAACAAAGAAATATCACTGATCATCAACACCACAGAAGGTGCTCAAGCGACAAAAGATAGTTTCTCAATCCGCAGAACTGCATTAATCAAAAGCACCACCTACTCAACCACTATTTCTGGCGCCAAAGCTTTGGTCGGAGCAATCATGGCTTACAAAGAAAAAGGCATGAGTTTAGACGTTATTGCGCTTCAAGATTTATAAGATTTATCATCAACTTATCCTGCAGAAATATTTTGCGGGATATTGTTTTTAAAAGCATCAAATGAAAGATCAGAACCACAAATCTATTCTTAAAAAAACCTATCAGGCAACTCCGATTGACGAAAGAATAGCTCTGGCAATTCATCAACGACTTGGAATTGCTTTGTCAGTTGCGAGAGTTTTGGCGGGGAAAAACTTGGTCGACCCAAATGATAGTGACTTTTCTCAAGTTGATAATTTCCTAAATCCGACAATAAAATCTTCACTTCCCAATCCATTCGACCTTTTAGATATGGATAAGGCGGTTGAAAAAATAATTTCAACAATAAAAAATAATAAAAAAATCACTGTTTTTGGTGATTATGATGTTGATGGCGCGACTTCATCCGCCTTGCTTAAAAGATTTTTTGCAAGCCTAGGAGTTGATATTGGTATTTATATTCCTGATCGCGCACTAGAAGGATATGGTCCGAATGTTGATGCTCTTTTGAACCTCAAAAAACAAGGAACCGATTTGGTCATCACTGTTGATTGTGGAACCGTTTCTTTTGAACCTTTGGAAGCTGCAAAAAAAGCCGGATTGGATGTGATTGTCATCGATCATCATATTGGAGCATTTGAAAAACCAGAAGCAATCGCCATCATCAACCCCAATCGTTTGGATGAAAAATTCCCTGACAAACATCTTGCCGCAGTCGGTGTTTCATTTTTGCTTGCAGTCGCGGTGAATAAATCCCTTCGTGAATCTGGATTTTATGCACAAAACAACCTTGCTCAGCCAAATCTATTAAATTTGCTCGACTTAGTTGCACTCGGAACTGTTTGCGATGTCATGAGTCTGACAGGAGTCAACCGTGCTTTTGTCTGTGCTGGTTTGAAGATCATGAAAAACAGATCAAATATTGGCATTAGAGCTTTATTTGATGCGGCCGGCTTAGATGAAGAACCATCTTCTTATCACCTAGGATTTGTTTTGGGACCCAGAATAAATGCTGGTGGGAGAGTTGGAAAATCCGATTTAGGAGCAAGATTGCTGTCCAGCAACAATGAAGATGAGGTGAAAAAAATCGCTGAAGAGCTCAATATTCACAACAATAAACGCAAAGATATTGAAGTTAATATTTTGTTAGAAGCTAAAGCATTGACAGAAAATCGCGATGACGCGGTTTTGATGGTCGCCTCAGATCAATGGCATCAAGGAGTTATTGGTATTGTCGCCTCCAGAATCAAAGATCTTCATGGCAAACCAACTGCAATTCTAGCCATAAAAGACGGTATTGGCAAAGCGTCATGTCGTTCAATTTCTGGTGTTGATTTTGGATCAGCAATAGTTGAAGCCAAGCTTTTGGGAATTATTCTTGAAGGTGGTGGCCATAAAATGGCAGCAGGATTTTCAATTTTGGAAGAAAAAATTCCTGAATTACAAAAATTCTTAAATGAAAAATTGGCGGCTGAGGTTGAAATTTCTCGCCAAAACCAAGTCTCTAATATTGCCGATATTTTGGACATCAATTCTGCTAACATCAAACTTGCCAAAGAACTTTCAAAACTAGAACCATTTGGAGTTGGAAATTCAAAACCAAGATTCGTGATCAAAGATTTGCAAATTATTGAAGCTAAAATTGTTGGAAAAGACGAAAAACATGTTCGATGTGTTTTTGCCGCCAAAACTCTGGCAGGTTGGAATGGAAGAATTACTGGATTTGCTTTTGGCGCTATGGATAGTGATTTGGGAGCAGTTTTAATTTCAAAGAATAAAGGAAAGCCAGTAGCAATTGTTGGGCAAATCAATATCAATAGATGGATGGGAAATGAAAATCTGCAGGTGGTGGTTGAAGATTTGATGATTTAAAATATGCTCAGAGATTAAACAAAATAATAATATTTATCGACCGATATCAAATTCCTGAAACTTATTGTATTTTATCATTGCGATAATTTCCTGACAATATTCCTGTCCTTTTTCTGAATATTTATCCAATTTCTTGGCAAGAATGAGTGAATCATTGCTGCGCATTTTTTCTTTTCTAAATTCTTTGTAAGCAAATCCAGTTGCCAGAACCTTGTAATAATTCTCAATGGAATCTTCAATTGAATCATATTTTTTAATCCAGATTGTCTTATCTCCTCGCTTTTCTCCAGCAGCAATACGCTTTTCATTTTTATTAAATGACCAAACACCAAATACATTATTTGCCTGTCTAAAGAATCTTGAAGTTCCCCAAGCACTTTCCATTGCTCCTTGAGCCAAAGTCAAACTAATTGGATGAGGCTTCAGAGCCATTAATAAATCTTCATTACTGTCAGATTTATATGTTGCTCTTAAGGATTGGAGGTATTTGGAATCAGGATCTTTTTGGATCTCTTCGATCGTTTTCTCATATTGCTTTTGCAACTTCAAGAATACTTTTGTTGCAGGAGCAACTAAAATATCTTTAAAATTTTGTTTTTTTTCCTGAACGGTAATGATTTTTTTAGGATCTCTCAAAGCATCTTTAGAATTCTGCTTTTTCTTTTGAAGAAAAATGGTTTTATCGAGTGGAGTTTTAGAATCTTTAATCCAAAAATTTATTGCACCAATTGATGCAAAAATGACTATTGCACCAATTGCGATATTTCTTTTATTCATAAGCTATTGTTTTATTTATCTAGCTCTTCTTTAACTTTTAAAATAAACCCTTCCGTATCCAAATAATCTTTTTGCCCCGTCAAAAGTGCCAAATCTTTGGTCATATATCCATTTTCAATGGTTTTGATCACGGAATCTTCTAATTTTTGGGTAAAGTTTTTAAGTTCTTCATTCCCATCCAACTTCGCACGATGAGCCAAACCGCGAGACCAAGCAAAAATTGAAGCTACTGAATTAGTAGAAGTTTTTTCACCTCTCTGATGAGCGCGATAATGGCGAGTCACAGTTCCATGTGCTGCTTCAGCTTCAACGGTTTCTCCATCAGGAGAAATCAAAATTGAACTCATCAAACCAAGAGATCCAAAACCTTGCGCCAAACTGTCTGACTGAACATCACCATCATAGTTTTTGCATGCCCAAACAAATCCACCTTCAGTTTTAAGAGCATAGGCTACCATGTCGTCAATCAGGCGATGCTCGTAATAAATTCCGGCATCTTTGAATTTTGATTCAAAATCTTCTTCATAAACTTTCTGGAAAATATCAACAAATTCCGTATCATAGATTTTCAAAATTGTGTCTTTAGTGGATAAGAATAATGGCCATTTTTTTGTCAAAGCCATATTCATTGAAGCATAAGCAAACTCAGTGATCGATTTTTTAGTATTGTACATTGCCATGGCAATTCCATCGGAATCGGCAAAGTCATAAACTTCATTTTCTTCTATTTCACCATTTTCTTTGACTACTTTTAGGAAGATTTTTGATCCTTTTTGGGTCTTGATGTCGAAGGCTTTATATTGATCACCAAAAGCGTGACGTCCGATGCAAATTGGTTTTTTCCAAGTGCTGACGATTCTTGGGATATTAGAAACTACAATTGGTTCTCTGAAAACCGTTCCACCAATAATGTTTCTGATTGTGCCATTTGGTGAGCGATAAATTTTCTTTAAATTGAATTCTTTTTGGCGATCTGGAGTTGGGGTAATAGTCGCACATTTTATTGCCACTTGATATTTTTTAGTCGCGATCGCAGCATCAATTGTGATCTGATCGTCTGTTTCATCGCGTTTTTCAACGCCCAAATCATAATATTTAATATCCAAATCAAGATAGGGATTGATTAAATTATCCTTGATCATTGTCCACATTATGCGAGCCATTTCATCGCCATCAATTTCAACAATTGGATTTGCTACTTTTATTTTTTGAGTCATTTTAGTTTGTAAATTCGGTTATTAAGTCAGTTGATATTTTGCGAGATTTGGAAGTTTGGAAGTTTTGAGTGATTTGTTGCAAATCAAAACCAGAAATTGCGTCAATTCCATCATCACCAATTTTGTTGCTGGATCTTATTTGGATAAATTTATCAATCAAGCCGGCTTTAAAGAATTCTGCCGCAACAAAAGATCCCCCTTCAATTAACAAATTATTAATTCCCATTTTTGGAAATTTCTCTACCAAAGAATTTAAATCATCATCTTTGAAATTGATAATTTTTACTCCCAATTCTTCGAATTCTTTAGTGTTTTGATTGTTAGTCGCTATATAAGTTGGGATTGATTTTGCGCTTTGAAATATTTTCTTATTTACATCGAAATGAAGATTTGAACTAAGAATGATTCTTTTGGGTGAATACTTCTTCAAACCAGAAAGGCGACAATCTAGTCTTGGGTCATCATTAATAACCGTATTCGCCCCGACTAAAATCGCATCATTTTTACTCCTGAGTAAATGAGCAAAATCTCGAGATTGTGGTGAGCTAATCCATCGATTTTCTTCATTTTGTATTTTAGAATTATAAGCAATTTTTCCATCAAAACTGGTGGCGAGTTTCAAAGTAATAAACGGTCGATTTTTTTGCCTTGAACTAAAAAAACCTTGATTGATTTTTCTTGCCTCATTTTCCAAAATTCCAACAACTACTTCGACTCCCGCCGCTTTCAATTTGAAGATTCCAGACCCATTTACTCTTTTGTCAGGATCTGATGTTGCTATCACGGCTCTGGAAATTCCAGATTCAGCAAGCAAATCAGCACAAGGAGGAGTTCTTCCGAAGTGAGAGCATGGCTCTAAAGTCACATAAGCCGTGGCTCCTTTTGCATTTTTTCCTGCTTTTAAAATTGCAATATTTTCAGCATGAGGGATTCCGTCTTCACCAGTAACTCCTGTTGAAACAATAGTATTATTTTTCACTAGAACACATCCAACCGATGGATTTTCTTTAGTGATGCCAATATTTCTTTTAGAAATATTTAAAGCAATATTCATAAAAAGTTGATCTTTTTGATCAAAATGTTCGTTTTTCATTAAATCACTGTATTATTATTACTACAATCGCATTTTTCTCGAAGAAATGTATTGATATCGCTTTACTTCTTTAAGAAAGATGTTTTAATCATAACGTTTTTATTGCTTCCGTTTTTTGCCCAAAATTCAACAATAATTTGCATTAACAAATTTTTTCCTCTTTTCAGGATATTATAATGATAATTAATCATTCTTCTCAATTTAAATCAACGCCAATATTAGTGCTATTGCCCTTGGCTATTTTGTGCGGATGCTCTTCTGGTAATCAATCCCAAAATTATAAATATCAGCAACAGCAACCACTATACAATCAGGCTCAAAGGCAAAATTATTACGCTCCCCAACCTCCAATTTACACAAATAGTCCTTACAACTATCAGCAGCCAGCTTCCAGGAGCTACAGTAATCCATATGCGCTGCCACCACAAAATCAATACCCATATTATGATGGTGACCAATATTATGTTCCTCCAACTTACTATGGATCTCCTAACGCCGACAACCCAATAAATCCTTCATTCAGCAACAAATTCTAATGCCTAATATAATTATTTACACTACCGACTATTGTCCTTATTGCGTAAAAGCCAAAATGCTTCTACAAAGAAAAAAAGTCGAATTTAAAGAAATAAAAATTTCTGATGATCAAACACGCGAAGAAATGATCAAAAAATCTGGCGGAAAAAGAACTGTTCCACAAATTTTTATCAATGATTTTCATGTTGGCGGATCTGACGAACTTCACAACCTTGATCGCCAAGGAAAATTGGACGAATTATTGAAATAATTTATATTTTCTTAAATAAATTATTTTTCCTCTCTTGTTAAAAAATTAATCACCACTATATCTCCATCGAATTTCATATTTTCAAATTCATAGGCTGGTTAATAATTCTTCAAACTAACAATCAAATCAAACAATGACTATCAAAACTCTACATGACAATATCTTGGTTGAGAGAATCGAAGCTGAGACCAAGACTAAAGGTGGAATCATCATTCCCGACACTGCTCAAGAAAAACCATCAGAAGGCGTGATCATCGCCGTTGGTGAAGGTGCATACGACAATAACGGAAAAAGAATTCCATTAGATGTCAAAGTTGGCAATAAAATCCTCTTCAAAAAATGGGGAGTAACCGAAGTAAAGCTTGATGACAAAGAACTCGTCATCATGAAAGAATCTGATGTTTTGGCTATTGTAAGCTAATCAACTAATAATTAATAACTCATAACTAGAAAACTATGTCTGCAAAAGAAATTCTATTTGGATCTGACGCGAGAGCAAAAATATCCGAAGGTGTTGATATTATCGCCAATGCCGTAAAAGTCACTTTGGGACCAAAAGGTCGTAATGTTGTCATCGAAAAATCATATGGATCACCAAGAATCACTAAAGATGGTGTGACAGTTGCTAAAGCAATTGATGAGTTGAAAGACCCTTATCAAAATA